>JBNAVN010000004.1:13028-31382 GCA_049700315.1 bacterium | reverse complement strand
GGACCATATCCGCCCCTCTGTTTGGCGGACCATATCCGCCCCTCTGTTTGGCGGATTTTGTTTAATTTGTCTCTTGACACATTTATAAATCTGTATATAATGGATTATAATGGAAGTGTGTAAATACTGTGGGAACAAAGAAATAAACGAAGGATATGAGTATTGTCCTAACTGCGGAGCATATCTTTCATATATTGAACAGAAAGGGATTGATAGTGAGCATGTAAAGTTGTGGGGTGGTGAATCGCGTCGCGCCACATTGTTTTTTGTAAGTTTTGTGAATGCAGCACGGACTATTGATAAAGCAGCAATCCGCAAGAATGTTATCTATCTTGCTGAGACAATGCAGGAAATAGTGGAAATTATCAAAAAATATGACGGTACAGCAAATAAAATTCTGCCAGACAATCGTATTCTTGCAGCATTTGGGATTCCTAAGACCCATAAAGATGACCCGGAGCGGGCACTTGAATGTATAATAGCGATAAAAGACCATTGTCAGAACAAAGTTCAGAAAGAAAAATTTGGTGACTGGCGTATCTCAATCGGTGCAAACACTGGCTGGGTATTTTTTGGATATGTGATTCAGGAAGTCTTTTATCTCACAGTTATTGGAGATGCTGTAAATGTAGCAGCTCGTCTTTCCCAGATATGTCCGCCTGATCACATATACTTAAGTAGCACCCTGTATGATGCTGTCAGTCATATTGTTGATGCGGACCACATTGGTGAACGTTCAGTAAAAGGAAGGACTGAGACGGTAAAGATATTTGAACTCAAAAATCTGAATAAAGATAAGAAAGGTCGCGCGGTTTCCAGATTTCCATTATTTGGAAGAGAAAAAGAATTGGAGAAGTTGAAAGATTTTGCCCGGGACGCAAAGGAAAACAATAGGCTTAAGTTATGTGCAATAATGGGACAGATGGGTATAGGTAAGACCCGTTTAAAAGAAGAATTTAAGGATTATCTTATCAAAGATGGTTCGTATCGGGTCTTTGAAAGTTACTGCGCTGTTGAGATTCACACAGCATATTATCCTTTCAAATTACTTTTCCGTGAGTATCTAAACTTAAACGATTATGACAGCCGTGAGACCATCAGTCAGAAAATAGATGATTTTGTTTCAGCCAATAATCTGACTGTTCAGGATGCTCAGGGTTTGAAACATATTTTTGTGACTGATATGCGACGGGTGTGGGGCGACGCAATGCAGAAAATCCAGGAAGAGATTTTCAGTGCGGTGAGAAATTTTCTGAGAATTACCTGTAAGAGAAATCCCCTGGTTTTGATCTTTGAGGAGTTTAATCGTGCAGATAATGTAAGCAAACTGCTTGTTTCATATCTTACATCTGAACTTACTGATTTGCCCATTATGATTTTGATGGTGAATTTCACAGAAGAAACTACAGGGAAAATTGATATGCCCGTAGAACTTATCAGTCTTGGCCCGCTTTCTGCGGATGCTGTGGGAAGACTTGTAAAATATGTACTCAGTGATGTAGATGAAAAATTGCTGGACTTTGTATATCGTATCTCTGGTGGTAATCCATTGTTCACAATTGAAACAATCAGGAGTGTTCAGAGAACCCGGATGATCAAACAAAGAGATTCCGGGCAGTGGTTTCTTGAAAAAGAAAAGAGATTGCCGTTCCTTGACGACCTTTATGGCGTTGTAATGTCGGGCATTGATTCATTATCTTCGGTTGATCGTTTGATAATTGATTATGCGGCAGTTGTTGGTTACACTTTTACCCAGCGAATCATCGCCAATCTTCTGAGCAATGTCACTGATCTTCACAATCACCTTGATTATTTGAAGAACGAAGACTACATAGTCCAATTTCGCGGTGGTGATGACCCGGTTTATATTTTCCGTCATAATTTGTTGAGAGATGCAGTATACACTACGCTACCAATGAGAAAAAGAAAGGAAATACACAAAAGAGTCGCAGAATTGCTTGAGTCTATTTATGCGGACTGCCTTTCAGAATACTATGAAAACCTTGGTCAGCAGTTTTTGTCCTGCGAGAAATTTGAGAAGGCAGCACTTTATTTTAAACTCTCTGCAGATAAGGCCAAGGCATTATTTTCAGTTGACCCAGCAATGAATTTTTATAACACTGTTTTAAGAATTGAAGAGGAACATCCGGGTGCGGTAGAACTTGAAAAAATCAGTGATTGTCAATTGAATCTCGCTGACCTTTATGAACTGAAAGGTGATATTCAGCGAATGAAATCAATAGCCGAATTGGGAAGAGACAATGCCCGCAAATTAAAGATACCCAGGTGGGATTTGTATTTTGCGGAAAGACTTGTTTTTGCCCACTATCTGCTTGGTGAATATTCAAAGGCTGAGGAATTGTGTATCGGAGCCATCGAGCAGAGCAGTGACCAGAACCCTGAAATTCAAACTATTCTTTATACAGACCTTGGTATAATTTACCTCGCAAAAAATGAACCTGAGAAAAGTCTGTTAAATCATAATCTTGCCTGGGTTACTGCACGGAGTAACAACCTTAAAGAAGGAGAATTACCCTGTCTTGTTAATCTTTCCCGAATGCATCGCAATCTGGGCAATTATGGGCTTAGTCTTGAATATCTTGACTATGCCCTCACTGACTTGCTTAAGTCAACGGACGTGCTGAATATCGCAGAGGTGAAAAATCTTATGGGTGAAATTTATTATCAGATATGGAATCTAAAAAAAGCGCAGGAATTCTTGAAGGACGCCTTTGTTCTTGCTGAGCAGATTGGGTTTGAGACCGCAATTATTTCTGCACTCAGTCTGTCATTGCTCAACTCCATTCTTGGAAAAGAAAATGAAGCCATGCACTATCTTGAAACCGTTGACAAAAAGATTTCTTTGCTATTACGCGAAGGTCTGCTTGCGGAAATAAATGTTAAGAAGGCTTCGGTACTGCTAAATCTAAAATATCCGGAAAAGGCAAGAGAGTTTGTGAATAATGGCTTAAAACTTGCTACCAAATTAAACAACAAAGAGATTGAGTTTTCGTGTTATGTATTGCTCGCTGATCTTGATGAGTTGAAGGCTGGAGATTATCTCAAAGAAGCACTTCAAATTGCCGAAATGCTAAAATTCCCCCCATTGATTGCTCAAGCATTATACAATCTTGCTCTATTCTATTATGAAAACAAGGATATTGAGAGGGCACACTTTTTTGGGCGCAAGGCGTTGTTTGTCTTTGACGATATGAAAGCCAAATTGCCACCGGAACACCAGACGTTTTTTGTAAAACGTCCGGAGTATGGTAAATTACTGGAGATATAGACTATGATTTGCCCTGATTGTAAACACACAATTCCGGACAGCGCGAATTTCTGCCCTTATTGTAGTAAACTATTGTCCTCAGATAAGGCTTTACCCCTTGAAGAACTGCCCCTTGTTTTTTTGCGTGCGGATCTTTCTGGATTTACAAGTCTTAGTGAGACAATGTCTGCTGAAGATGTAATGACATTTTTGAATACGCTATTCAGTGATTTTTATGAAATTATTCTCAGGTATAAAGGACTTTTGTATCAGGTGATCGGAGATGAGGTTGTTGGTATATTTGGACTCAACAGAGAAAGTGGTTATACTCCTCATCTTTCACTTATGGCGGTTGAAGAAATTATAAAAAAAGTTAAGGAGTGTAACAAACTATATTCTTTTCAGAAAGAGTGTATGATAAAAACGGGTTTGGAATTGGCATCGGCTTCCTTGTATAATATCAGAGGAAATCTGAGAGACGCAATCATTGTTACTGATGGTTTTGCAAAAAGTCTTCTTCTGCAGAAGAATGCGGATAACAATGCTGTGTTGGTGGGAGAGGCTCTTTATCAGGCTACACGTTCCTTTTTTTCCTACGAAGAGTTTGGTGAACTCATTGAAAATTATGTTTCAGTCAAGGCATACACATTAAAATTGAAATAATTATGTCTGAAGAACAATCTCTTGAATTTAAGGTAGAATTCATAAAACAACTTGGTCTGGGCATAAATATTTCCCGGATATATCCAAAAGGACATCCTTCACTTGAACCCGTGGTTCAGAGGATAAAGGTTTTGCTCAAAGAGATTCCCATTGAACAGGAGTCACTTTCTATTGTCGTTGTGGAAGATGTCTTGATGATTGGTGAACAGAGATTTGATTCCAAGAGATTACCGATTGTGAAGAGTCTGGTTGATAGATTTGCCAAGCTCGGAGTAAAAAGCATTACATTTGATGTGAATGCAATAGAAGATGACATTCGCGGTTTTTTCCTGGCGATGGCGGCATCACCAGCAGACATTTCAGATTATGGTGATATTGTTGCACTGGTAAAGGCAAAAGGAATCTTAGGTGTGAAGATAAACAAATTCCGCGTTGGTGTAGTATCATCTGAAGAAGAAGTTAAACAGATAGACTGGACAACCTTCTTAGAATCCCTGGTTATTTCGCAGGATGCCTGGACTGATGAAGATCGGATAAAACAATTAGGCAGTTTTCTCGCAGGAGTTGGTGTTCTGGGTAATGAGACTTCAGAGGTTCAAACACAGAAGGTTATCAATGGACTTGAAAAACTGGCAGGTATGGTTGCTGACCAGTATGGCGAGGAACGTTGGGACGAATATGCAGTGATTTTCTCCCGGATGCTGGCGGTGCTTTCACCAACCATCAAAAAGAATATTGCCCGGTACAAAACTGAGAACAAAAAACTTGCCCTTTTGTTCAAGAGTTTGATTCCGACAATGGCAGATGAAGACATTATTGATATTATTGCTACCAGGGCAAAAGAGAAATCGCCGACGATGGAAGACGATATCGTTGATATACTGAAAAATGTTACTGGAACCCGACTGCCGGACATTCTATCTTCAATTCGGGTGAATATTCCTGATATCAATTTTGAGAAGATTGTGGCACGCTTAATGAGTGAAATGAAGGCAACCAAAGGTACAGATGTTGCTGACAAGATAATGGAGAAAAATTTAGAACAGCAAATGAGAAGTTATTTTCCACCATTACGCGATGCATCACCACAAAACCGAGCAGATGCACTTAAAAAGTTGATGGATTTGACCAGCAAACTTTTTGAAACGAAAAATTACGATTTGATAAGACTTCTTGTTGATCGTCTTGATGCAATGAGTGATACAGAAGAAGACATTAGTATTTTCAGAAGAATTGTTGATGGACTCAAAGAACTTTACTTTGGTTCCCAGAAATATAAGCGTGAAGATTTGATGCAGTTCATTTCCAAGAAGTTCAGTCGTCATCTTGTGCGAAAGGAGAAGTCATTGCTTGATAAGAAACATATTGTGATCAGGACTATCGCCGAAATCAAGGACCAGAATTACCTTCCTGAACTTGTATCTTTACTCTGGGATCAGGGTTCGTTCACTGAGGCAAGGGATGCCCTTACTTCAATGGCTGAGTACTCTATACCAATGCTTGTTGATACCTTAAAGGATGCTGATGATCGGACAGTTAGAATGAAGATAATTGATGTGCTCATCCGTATGGGAGAAAAGGTCGTGCCTGAAGTTGTCAAACTCCTGGATGCGAAAGAATGGTTTATAAGACGCAATGGGATATTCATTCTTGGTGAACTTAAAATTCCTTCTGCAATTGAACATCTGGGAAAACTGATTGAAGACAAAGAGGAGAGGGTTCAACTTGCGGTCATTGAAAGTTTAAACAAGATTGGTGGTGATGAAATTTTTGAGTATTTAAGGCTTGGCTTAAAGAGTCCATACCGCTCGGTCTTAGTAGCAGCAATGAAATCATTACCAAAGGAAGAAGTAAAAGAGAAAATTATTGAAGCTGCTGGCTGGTTGAAACAGCGCAAGTCAATTCCCGATGAAAAAGAAGAACAATTCAGAAGATCAGTCATTGAACTCCTCGGTAAAAAGGGTGATGATTCAATCCTGGAACACCTGACTGGAGTCTTGGAAGAAAAGGCATTATTCAAAGGTGAATTGTTACAGGCAACAAAATTGTCAGTATTGAATGCACTTTCCGAGCTCGGAACAGAAAAGGCGCTCAGCATTCTCAAGAATATTGCAAATCAAAGAGATGCAGTTCTTGCGTCAGTGAGCAGAGAATTATTGAAGAAAAAAGAAGGACTTTAATGTCGTATATCTGTGTGATAAGATTTTTCCATCTGTGTAATCAATCGTGAATAGCCAGCGACCCGGATCGAACGGGTGACCTGCGATTTACGAAACCGCTGCTCTACCGACTGAGCTACGCTGGCATATTGGATTATAGCAAATAACCTTAAAAAGTCAATAAGACGAAACGTCTTTCGCAACCGTATAACGATGGAAACTTTTTTCAGGATTTATTTCATAAGAATCTTAAATTAAACAAGTCCGCAATGACGTTCTCTTAGTTAGATGGTTTGATAGTTGGATAGTTTTATGGTTAAAACCCAGCTCTCTTTGGAGTAGGGACTTCAGTCCCGTGAACAGTCCAGCGCCAGCGTTCAGTACAGCACGCAGTGCGTTCATTACAGCATTAGCGTTTAGTACAGCCGGAGGCGTTTTGTCACAGCACGCAGTACGTTCAGTACAGCGTCAGCGTTTTGTCCCAGCGTCAGCGTTTTGTACAATGCCCATATTGACATCTAATTCGTTTTCAATATAATATGCTTATGAAATTGGTCAATGAGAAACAGCAACTTGCATTACTTGGTAAGATTGACCGAATTCTTGGTTCATCCTTTAATCTGAGCAAGGTCATCCGACTGATCTTTAAGGAAATCAGCAAGGTGATGGATACAAGCAATTTCTATATTGCTTTGTATAATTCTGCAGAAAAAACCATCAGGTTTGAAATTTATACAATCAATGGCAGGGAGATTACGCCATTTTCGCGACCCCTTTCTAAAGGTATGACTGAATATGTTATTAAAACAAAAAAGCCATTGGTCATTAACAAAGATCTTGCGAAGTTCTGCAGACGTATGGGAATAATCCCGCACGGAAAAAATGCCCGCAGTTGGCTCGGAGTTCCGATGATCTACAAGAATAGTGTTGAAGGTGTAATGACTATTCAAGATTACAAAAATGAAAATGCCTATACCTGGGAGGATGAACTGTTTTTAAACAACATCGCGTCAAAGGCCGCGGTTATCATTGCTAATACGAGGCTTGTTGAAGAAGAAATGAAAAGGGCTAAAGAACTTGCGATGTTGAACAGAATTGTTCATCGTTTGACCAAGAGTCTGGATATGAAGCAAATCTGTGATAGCGTTGCCGAATCCATTCTTGAATATTTTAAGAAATTTAATGTTGCCATATTTGTCAAAGAGGGTGAGGAACTGGTATTAAAAAAACTATCAAAGGGTTTTAGAGATGAAGTTCCAAGGAATTTAAAGATGAAATTTGGTCAGGGTATTGTTGGTACCGTTGCACAGGAAGGCAAAACAATGATTGTTGAAGATGTGACAAAAGATAAACACTATATTGCCTTTGGACAGACATCTACAAGGTCAGAAGTTGCATTACCCCTGAAAATAGGGAAAAAACTTATTGGTGTTCTTGATGTTCAGTGCAATGAACCCAATGCCTTTGATGAAGGCACTGTGCGGATTTTGGAACTCATTGGTGACCGGTTGAGCACTGCCTTTCACAATGCAATTCTTTATGAAGAGGCAATTTCTCACGGTCGGGAGTTATCGGTTTCTTTCGGCATTGCCCAATCTCTTATTTCCACTCTTGAGCTTGATGGTGTGCTCAGCAAAATTCTTGAATTGATTCGCAATACTTTCAATTATGAAAACTGTGCTATATTCTTGCTTGATAAAAAGAGGAACGAATTGTATCTCAAGACAGCGTATGGTTATCGTGAATATGTTGGCAAAGATCTGCGACTCAGTGTTGAAAAGAGAGAAGGTATTACTGGCTATGTTGCCTCAACTGGCGAGCCATTCTATACGCCAGATGTGAGCAAAGTCCCTTTCTATATCAAAGGCAAAGCCTCTATTAAATCCGAGGCAGCAGTTCCTTTGATTCTTCGTGGTGAAGTGATTGGCGTTATGGACATTGAAAGTGAAAGACCTGATGCATTTACCGAGCGAGATATAAGAATGTTTTCCATATTTGCCTCTCAGGCAGCAATTGCCATTGAAAACGCCCGGCTATATAATGAAACTAAAGAGATGTCCCTTACCGATTCCTTAACAAAGATAGCCAACCGCCGGCACTTTGATTTAATCCTGGAGAATGAATTGAAACGGGGCAGAGGATATTCACGTTCGGTCAGCCTGGCAATGGTTGACCTTGATCATTTTAAGGAATTCAATGATAAATATGGGCACCTGGCTGGAGATCAACTCTTAATTGCTGTTGCCGAAGGATTGAAGAAGGCAGTGCGTGATACAGACCTTGTAGCACGGTATGGGGGTGAAGAATTTACCATAATTTTTCCGGAGACCGGTAATACTCCGGCATACAAGGTGTGCGAAAGAGTTCGCACGGCAATTGAAGGTGTCAAAATATCTTTGAATAAATATGGCCGGGTCGGAACAACTATTTCTATCGGTCTTGCAACCTATCCACAATCTGCCCAGTCAGCGCAGGAATTAATTCAGAAAGCAGATCTTGCATTGTATCGGGCAAAAAAGCTTGGTAGAAACCGCGTAGAGACGATTTTGTATGACACCAAGCAGTAAGCAGTGCGCGAAATAGAGGATAAGAAGAAATCATTTTCTCCCGCAATTTAATCTGGTATGAAAATTCAGAATTTTATTTCATTTATTGAGCATTCCAGACTCCGCCATTGCATTTTTGCTATCATTTCCTGGATTTTCTTGAGGATTTTTTTTGAAGGGATTCTTGAAATATTTCATGCAATAGGCTATTCTAAATTTTCATACCGTGTATTATTGATGTATTTTGTTCATTTCCCTTTGTTCTATCTGTTCACTTTTCTTCTTGTAACAATATTGCTCTCAGTTATTCTTCGTGAGGATTTAATCAGGGTCACAAAAATTGCGAGTATTGGTTTTGGCTTGATAATTCTCATTCCAGTCATAGACCATCTCATCTGTGGTGGATGTTTTATTTCTTATCCTTCAAATCTGCAACGGTATTTTTTGCATTTTCTCAATCCTTTTGTGTCATTGACTGATGTTGGTATATCAATTGGGCAGAGAGTTGTTATTGTCGTGATTTGTCTTTTTGCTGCAATATACGGATATCTGAAGACGGCAAAAATTGTGAAGGCGATAGCCATTTTTTTCATTATCCTGTTAGCAATACTATCTTCAGGTGGGATCACAACAATGATTGCCTGCAATAAACCAGCGGATTTCTTCTTAATCGGTGGCATTCTTAAAACTGACACCCAGAAATTTTCAGCAATATATGCCTTATTTTTTATTATCATTTTTCTTATGTATCTTTTTATCCTGAATAAAAAAGATTTTCAGCTGTTAACTTCTTCAATGCGCATTGAGAGGATGGTGTTTTATGGTGGTCTGGGTGTAGCAGGCTTTGTCCTGGCGAATCATCAATCAAAAATATTAGACCACAATGATTTATTCAATTCTCTCGCCATAATTATTATATTTCTGTGTCCATGTCTTGGTTTCTGGGCATTGCAGATTCTCAATGATTTTTTCGATGCTGAGGCTGATGTCATTTCTCGACCGCGAAATCCCATTGTCAGAGGCATAAAAAAGAGTTATTATTCACTTGCCGGTCTGTTTCTATTCCTGATTGTACTCATTCTTTCTGCAATTTTGAACTATCAAGCATTCTTAATTATGTTATCTTTCTTGCTCTTGGGAGTTTTGTATTCTGTCCCTCCGGTGCGTCTGAAAAGACTACCACTTGTGTCAACATTCATTCTTTCACTTGCCGTCTTATTGTCAATCGGTCTTGGTCACAGTGTTGTGTATTATGAAAAGGCACTGAATCAGATGCCATCTCTTCTCATTTATGCGGTATTATTGGGTGTGACCTTTGGTTTTACTGCCAAGGATTTGAATGATGCTGAATCAGACAAGCAAAATGGCATTATTACTTTTCCAGTTCTTTTTTACAGAAGTGATACTATGATGGGCAGACTGCCTTTAAGCGCAATAATCAGCCTTGGTTTTGTATTTTTTGCTGTATTCATTCCGGGAGTTTTTGTTGGTGCTATTCTGTGTTCACTTGTCATATTCTTTTATACACTATTAAGCAAGAAGCCTGCTGAGTGGTTTTATTTTTTTATGCTCTTTGTTTTCAGTATCTACCTTTTGCTGACATACATCAATCCTATCCCTCCATCCCCTTGACTTTTGCTAAGTTTTTGTTAAAATAAGTTCAGGAGGCTATATGAGAAAGATATTATATTTGCTCCTGACAATATTGATCTGTTACTCACTGGTATATGCTTTGACCTACATTGAATCTTCTCAGGGACTTGAGAATCCAGCAATGGAAGGTGGTAGAACCGAACTTGAGATGGTTGATATAAATAACGATGGTAACATTGATATTCTTTCTATCGGTGACCATGGCTCGCCTTATGTGAATACCCAGGAACATGGCGTAATGGTCTGGTTTGGGAATGGTCAGGGTGTTTGGAATGTCTATCAGAATGGTGAATTCGGTTATGGTGGTATCGCAATTGGTGATGTAAATAATGACGGTTTACTTGATATTGGTTATGGCATGCATCACAATTATTCAAACAATGATTTTGGTGATTCAATAATGGAAGTAGCCCTTGGCAATGGAACAGGTCAAACCTGGACACCCTGGGATGATGGGATTTCAATCGGCGACCCAAATTATTGGGGAATGTTTTGCACGGATTTTGCAGACATTGACAATGATGGTGACCTTGACCTTGGTGGCAATGCGTTTGGTGCAGATGATGGCATTCACATTTTTATCAATCATCTTGATGGAACCTGGCACCAATGCTTTGGATTCATAGGTGGTAATTCAACAATGGATTTTCTATTCGGTGATGTGAACAACGATGGTTATGCTGATTTTTGCGCAGGGCACCAGTATGGTAGCATATATCTTGGCAATGGTTCCGGCGGTTTTTCGCTGGCTGATGGCAATCTGCCACCGGGTGGGAATTCTGGTAGAAGGGGACCATCTCTTGGTGATGTTGACAATGATGGTGATATGGATTTTGCATTCTGCAATTCAAGTGGTGGGGTAGAGGTCTGGATATGGCAGGGCAATAATACCTGGCAGTCTTTTTCCACGGGTTTGCCCTCAACCGGTCCTTATGATTTGACTCAACTCTGTGATATGAATGTTGATGGTCTTACGGATCTCTGTGCCTATGGTGATAGCACGGTGACGATATGGCGGAACAGTGGAGCAGGATGGGCGCTTGATACTACATTCAGAACACCAGGTCCTGGAACACCGGAGGCATTCAGGGTTGGTGCAGATGCAGACCATAATGGTTATCCTGACATTGCCCTGGTCAATGATGAAGGTGATTCCTGGAATTCTGCTAACCGTGCAAGATTTTACAAAGAGTCTTCTACACCTGAGAGTCTGTTTATATTCCCGGTTTTCCCCAGGGGTGGACAGAAATTCTATCGTGGTTCAGTTCAATTCATAAGATGGACCTGCGGAGTTCCTTCAGGAACTGCAACAATCAAACTTGAATTATCCACAACTGGTTCAAATGGTCCCTGGACAACTATTGCAACCAATCTGAAAAACAACTGTCGTTATCAATGGCATATACCATCAAATACCCAGGGTTCTGAAAACTGCTACATAAGATTCACAGCATCTACTGCAACTGATTCGGCGATCGGCATTAATCCCCTGCCTTTTTCCATACTGCCAATAGTCGGTACTGAGGAAAAAATGGCAAAGCAGAAAAAGGCAGTGGATTTAGCTGTTTACCCGAATCCTGTAAGACAAATGATAAGGATAAAACTGGTCACACAGGAAGGCACAGCAATTGTGCGAATTTACGATAATAATGGAAAAATGATAAAGAACTTGTTTAAGGCAAATGGCGCAGGCGAATTTGACATTTACTGGGATGGCAAAGACAGCTCAGGCAATTCAGTACCTGCTGGTGTATATTTTATTAGACTTGAGAATCAAGGCAAACCAATAGAGAAGAAGGTAGTGATAACAAAGTAAAAGGTACACGAACAAAGTCTGACCAAACGCTTTTCGCAACCATATAACCATTTAGCCAATTGTTTTCACCATTATGTGGTCTTTGGTTCTTGGAATTCAGGATTTAATTACTGGTATTTCAAAATAATTTCTTCAAGTTCTTCCTGATTTTGTATAAGTACCTTTCTTGACTTGCTTCCTTGAAATGGTTCCACAACGCCTGCGGCCTCAAGTTGGTCTATGATTCTTCCTGCCCGGGCATAACCGAGGTTCAATCTCCTTTGTAGCAAAGATACACTTGCGACCTGATGCCGGAACACGAGCCGTGCTGCCTCGGGAAACATTGGGTCAACTTCACCTTCACCAATCTCAGCCGTGGTCGTTTCTTCTACCACAACTTCTCCTAATTTAGGATAATAGCCATTTTCAATTATCTGTTCAACCTTTTCTGCAGGCATAATATTCATTAAGGATTTTTTCTTCTCATCAAAAGCTGGGTCTTCCTGGTCAACAAATACCGTCCACAATTCTTCATCAAGGATTGTGGTTACAATTTCATTCAGGTCTTCCTCTATGTCTTTCAGTAAATCAAACATATATTGCCGGGCGATCAAACGGCTGATGCCACAGACTTCATCTGTGGATATGTATGCGCCATGGAGTCTTACTGGTGTGCCTTTGCCCGGTGGCAAAAACAACATATCGCCCCTTCCTAATAGTGATTCTGCGCCATTCATATCAAGGATGGTTCGGGAATCAGTTTTGGATGCAACCTGAAATGCAACCCGGCAGGGAAAATTTGCCTTTATCAATCCGGTGATGACATCAACCGATGGTCTCTGGGTTGCCAGGATCAAATGAATTCCCACCGCGCGGGACATCTGGGCAAGTCGCGTAATATTCTCTTCAATCTCACTTGGGGCAGTGAGCATCAAATCTGCAAGTTCATCCACAATCACGATTATGTATGGTTTGATTTCACCGTTCTTCTTGCGCATTTTTTCATTGTAGCCATCTATGTCGCGCACATTCTCCCGAGCAAAATCGCGATACCTAGATTCCATAATTGCCACAAGTCCTTCAAGTTCTTCAACCGCATCCTTTGGCTCGGTAATGGTTTTGCGCAACTGGTGAGGGATTGGATTATACATTGGCAATTCCAGTCTTTTTGGGTCAATCATCAAGAACCTTACATCCTTGTGTGTAGTATGGTATAACAGACTTGCAATTATTGTATTAATGCACACACTTTTTCCTGAACCAGTTGTTCCTGCAACGAGCATATGCGGCATCGTTGAAACATCATCACTTACGGGATTCCCGGTAATATCCTCACCCAGCACAATTGCCAGGGGCGAGGGATTACTATCAAAATTAGGATCAAGAAGACAATTCTTCAAATAGACCAGGCTTCTTTCCTTGTTGGGAACTTCAATTCCCACTGCAGATTTTCCTGGAATTGGTGCGACAATTCTTACCCTGGTTGCCTTTAATGCCAGGGCAAGGTCATTGTCAAGGTTGGCAATTCTGCTCACCTTGATTCCCGGTGCCGGCTCAAATTCAAATCTTGTTATCACTGGTCCTGATTCATAATTAGTAACCTTTCCTTGAACATCAAATTCAGCAAGCCTCTGTTCCAGAATATCGCCTTCTTTTTGCAGGATCGCAGTATCTACCCCGACCTTTTTTGTTGGTTCGGCAAGGAGTTTCAAAAACTCATTCTTGAAATCAATCTTGGGAATTTCCTTCTTCTTTCTGATTACAGGCTTTTTCTCTTTTACTACACCCTGTTCATCTATTTCTTCTTCAATCTCAGGCTCAGTAATAACCTGGGGCTCTGGTTTATTATCATTTGCCAGGGGCTTTTCTTCTGTCCTTCTCGGAAGTATGAATTTTTTCATCGTCATAAACGCAATGATAAGGATACCAAAGGCAATGATAATATATGTGCCTACATCCCCAAAGTATCTTCTTAGAAAATCCCTTATCACATCACCGATGAGTCCTCCACTGGTGATATTGTTCAGTGGGGTCCATTTGATAAACAAAGAAAGGATGATGTCAAAAATCACACCGATGGGAATCAAATATAATAAATGATACCCATCTTTTCTTTCCTTTTCAAATAAGTAAATATAACCAAAGTATAGAAGTATTCCCGGAACTACAAGAAAATAGAGTCCGATTATTGAAAATACCCAGAGGGACGAATAATAGCCAAATAACCCGCCAAAATTTCTATTTCTTTGCTCGGGGAACAAAAGAAAAGAAATTTGGGAGATCAAAAAAAGGATACTCAAAAGCAGGGAAATGATGCCGGTCAATTTTCTTTTCTTATTCTCGTCCAAAAAGCGCGCAACATAGATCAAAACTGTGCACGCAAGGGTCAGTATTATAACTGCGATAATCAAGGCGAGAACTGGCATATTCAATTCTACACAAAATTCTTAACCTGTCAAGAAGTGTCGTCTATTGACTTTTTTTGATTTATAATTACAATATCTATTGTGGGTGTTCGGAAATTAGGTAATTTTTATGATTATCTTCTTCGTGGAGATTTTTATGGGAGTGTTGGACAACAATTTAGACAATGGCAACCAAAAATGGTTATATGTTAATTTACCTCCCCCTTATGATGGGGGAGGATAAAGGTTGGGGTGAAAAATAAGATTAACGCCGAGAAATAAAATACTAATAAAGCGGTTAAGAAGGAACATGACTGACGCTGAGAAAAAGTTATGGTATAGGTTGAAGGATAAACAACTGGGGGTAAAATTTAGGCGTCAGCAGTTGATCGGGGATTATATTGTTGATTTTGTCTGTTTTGAGAAGAAAATAGTTATTGAAATTGATGGTGGTGAGCATTTTGAGAATAGACATGATGAGATTAGGGATGGGTGGTTTAATCAACAAGGTTATAAGGTAATCAGATTTTGGAATAATGAGGTCTTAAGAAATATAACTGGTGTTTTAGAGATAATAAAAAAGGGATTGTCACCCGCCCCTTTATCCCCGCCCGTCAAGGGCGGGGAAAGTATATGTGGATTATTTGCGCCCGTCAACGGCGGGGAGAGTATATGTGGAGGTAAAAAAAATGGAAGTCTTACGAATGCTTGAAAATGCGGTGTTTCGGAATTTCCGAACACCCACATCAATTGATAAGGAGGAAATATGATTAGATTTATGGTATTGGGTTGGTGGGTGTTTTTATTTGCTCAGACCAATGATTCTTTACCCTGGCATGGCATAATTGTCTTTGGACCCTGGGTAAGGGTTGATGATGCAGATTCTGTTGTAGTTGGACATCCTGCTTATCATCCTCAAACAATTCTTGATGAAAAGACCCTGACTTTATATACAGTCTGGGAAGACGACCGTGAT
Source organism: bacterium (assembly GCA_049700315.1). Classification (GTDB taxonomy): domain Bacteria; phylum Hydrothermota; class Tepidihabitantia; order SM23-42; family JAOAFX01; genus JAOAFX01. The sequence goes on along the minus strand of JBNAVN010000004.1, from coordinate 15,917 downwards.
AACGACGGTAACTATGAAATATTCTTTGCTATATCAACTGATACTGCAAAATCCTGGACAAGACCAAATGTAAATTTGAGTCAGAGTCCGGGCATAAACGACCAGTATCCCTGGCTTGCAGTGGATTCAACAAATCTTTTTGTAGTATGGCAATCCTGGCAAAATAATAGCTGGAAAGTGTATTTTACAAAATCCACTGATGGTGGAAAAATCTGGACAGTGCCTGATACTGTACCGGGTATTCTTGTTGTTAATAGTTTTACTTCGGGTATTAATTTTGGTCCCCAACCCAAGATTACTATTGATGGTAAAAGTAACTCTGATACTACATTCATTTATCTTGTTTGGGCAGACAATGCCAGCGGTCTGATTCAGATAAAACTTGCCCGCTCAATTGATGCAGGGAGTTCATTTGCGGATTTAGGAATTGTAGACAAAAATTTAACGAATGTGAATCGGCATCCATATATCATTGTGGATGATAGTGGTGTTGTTCACTGCGCATGGGCAAGAGGAACTGGTGGTTCAAACCAGGACCCTCATCCCTGGATTGGTTATAATCGGTCTTCTGATCGGGGAAATACATTTCTTGCAAACGACATTATTGTTAATGATGATATCACTGAAGTCTATCGGGGAAATCCTTCCATTACTTTCAATCCTTTAAACAATAATATCCTGATCTCCTGGGAAGATTCCCGGCGTGCAGGCGGTAATGCAAATCCAGATATCTGGTTCAGTAGAATGCATAGAGATAGTCTGGTATTTGAGCCTGATCAGCGTGTGAATTGGTGGGGACAGGATACTACAGTCACCTACGACAATTTCCGACCAGTGATAAGGATGGATCCGCAGGGTATAATGGTTGCTGCCTGGCATGATGACCCGGAAAAGGATAACAAATATGGAATCCATATGTCTGCATATCTTGACTCCATTGGCAGGTTTTCCAATAGCCAAGCACTCTATAACACCTATACAGGAACCTCAGGTGCAAATTTTGGAAATGCATTCTATTCACCATCCTTATTTGTCACAATGATTGACAGCGTAACTAATTTTTTTATAGTGTGGCAGGATTTTTCTGAGGACTTAACCGGTGGTAATATCTATTCAGTTCGGGGATGGGTTCTTGAGATGCTCGCAGATATTGACGTGGATAACGATTCACTTGATGTAGTAAATGATACAGTTGATTTACACACTCAGCCAGCAGGACCGGTTTATTCCCCGTATGCAAAAGGTACATTCACTCTGGCGAATACCAGTGATGCCTATAATCCTGATTCAATTGATGGTCCAAGTCTTTCTCGCGTTGACTCTTTGGAATTTTCAAGTACCTGGGATAGTTCTTATGTGCTTGGCTTGCCATCTATGTTAGAAGTTGGTCAGACTGCTGTATGCACTCTGGCGATCGTGATTCCTGAGGGGACAACTCCTGGTGCATATACAGGGACAGTGACGATATCAGGAGTTGATTCACTTGGTGGTCCGACCTCAGAAACCTTCTATTTCAAATTTCGGGGGCCTGAACCAAGAGGCAGTCTTGATTCGCTCAAGGTGGGACCAATACCATTCAAGCCTCATAGAAATCCTGAACACGATGCAATTCATTTTCAAGGATTACCTGCTGGTGCAGTTGTAAGGGTCTATGATCTTGTTGGTGCGTTAATCTGGACAGGAACCGAAGATGGCGATGGTCATATTGAATGGAATGGAGATGTGGCAAGTGGAATATATATCTATCTTGTGACTACGACTACAGGTGAATCTAAAAAAGGAAAATTGTCGGTGATAAGATGAATATAGTTAAATTGTTAAATGGTGATTGGTTAAATCAGAAGCGGAATTTTATTATGAAAATATTTGACCATTTAACCAATTACCAGTTATTTTTGTCTGTTGGAGGTTCAAAATGACTAAAACTCTGACATTATTTACCATATTAGGTATTGCCGTTTTGCTATACGGTGGTCCCGGTGATGCAGGTGCAGCATTCCTGAGGATTCCGGTTGACGCCCGAGTTGTTGGAATGGGCGAAGCAGCCGTTTCTTATATTGATAATGCTTCTGCGTTATACTACAATCCTGCGGGTATGAAGTATACGCAAAAACTCAATTTACTGTTTATGCATAATGCCTGGCTTCTCGGAATGAATCACGAATATCTTGCTGGTGCATTCAGTGTGCAAAAAATTGGAGTATTCGGTATTGGATTCAATTACTGGGGTTCAGGCTCAATCCAGGGTGTTACTATTCGCGGTGATACAATACCGGGCTATTACTTCAGCGCAACCAATTGGGCAGTCAATGTTGGTTATGCAAAAGGATTTAAAGACTTTTCTCTTGGGTTTGGTTTCAAGTATATAGCAGAAAAAAATGAAAGTCTTTCTACGAGTTCGTTTGGCGTTGACATTGGAATGGTGTATGAAACACCGCTCAAAGGATTGAATATTGGTCTGTCATGTTCAAATCTCGGTGCCTCTGTAAAATTAGATGAGGAGAGTTTTTCTCTTCCCATAATCGCAAGGTTTGGGTGGAAATATAGTTTTAAAGACCTGAATATTGCTCAGGATTTTGTTTTTTCAAATGCTGATAAATTGGGGATTGCATTGGGCGCTGAATACTGGATTGGTCAGGTAATGGCATTACGGGTTGGATACAGGAATGGCTCTGATTGTGGTGGCATTTCAGGATTACGTGCAGGATTTGGTGTTCTACTGAAGGGATTGGGAATAGACTATGGTGTAGCACCGTATGGTAAATTAGGTATTTCGCACCGAATTTCGTTGAATTGGAAAAGTATCTGAGGAGAAAATAACTTAATAAAGAAAGTGAATGGGAAAGAATAGTGTTTTTTCCCATCCGACCATCGGACTATAAGACCATC
>JBNAVN010000004.1:7403-12928 GCA_049700315.1 bacterium | reverse complement strand
GACCATAAGACCATCCGACCATAAGCCCATCCGACCATAAGACCATCCGACCATAAGACCATCAGACCATAAGACCATCCGACCATAAGACCATCAGACCATAAGCCCATCCGACTATACCGCTGACTTTTCCCCTTGCATTTTTTTCTAAATTGTATATTATCACTTATGCAATCCATATATTTCTTAGACCTGAGAAAAAAACAAAAAGAAAGTTTTCTCAAAATGCTTGAAAAACTCATTGAGGTTTCAGGTGGTCTGAAGATTATTGACAATAATGCTATTGTCGCGGTAAAAACCCATTTTGGAGAAGACGGAAACATAAATTATGTAAGTCCTCTATATGTGCGGAAGGTTGTTGACGCAATCAAAAAATCAAATGCCCGACCATTTTTGACTGATACTACAACCCTATATTCCGGTAGAAGATTTAAGGGTGATACTCATATAGAACTGGCAAAAGAACATGGTTTTGACTTTGCTCCGATTGTGATTGGCGATGGCATTTATGGTGATGAATATATTGAGCTCAATGGTGCCAAGATTGCAGGTGTTTTTAGAAGAATTGATACCATTTTTTGCATCAGCCATTTCAAAGGGCATTTGCTCACGGGGTTTGGTGCGGCACTGAAGAATCTGGGGATGGGTTGTGCATCAAAAGGTGGTAAACTCCACCTGCATTCCCATTCCCGTCCATTTGTTGACAAAGAAAAATGTAATTTCTGTCTGAAGTGCTATGATTATTGTGCATACAGTGCAATTGAAAAGGAAAAAAAATATGTGCAGATCAACCACAATAAATGCACAGGATGTGCAGGTTGTATGTCTATCTGTCCTCAGCGGGCAATAAAATTTTCCTGGAGTGCAGTTTCCGATGAAGTGCAAAAAGGCATTGCCGAGTACTCTGCGAGTCTCATTAGAAACAAAAAGGTTTTCTATCTGAATTTTCTTACTAATATCACACCTGATTGCGATTGTCTGCACAATGCAGAACCGGCAATATGCCCGGATATTGGAATTCTTGCTGGTTTTGATCCAGTGGCAGTTGACCAGGCGTCCTACGATATGGCAAAAGAACATATTGATAAAGTCAGACCTGACATTGATTCCCAGATACAACTTTTCTATGGTGAAAAATTCAAAGCAGGGGAGAGGAGTTATGAAATCAAAATTATATGAGTTAAGAAGAAAAATAAAAAATCTTGAGACCCTTATTGATACCTCTCTTGTCTTTTCTTCAACCCTTGATATTGATACATTGTTAAACATCATCTTGCAGAAGGCTGAAGAATTGATGGATGCTGAGGCGTCAAGTGTTTTCCGTATTGATGAGGAAAAAAACGAACTTTATTTTATGACGGCACGCGGTGAAAAAGGAAAAGAAGTCAAGGAGATACGGATACCGATGGGTAAGGGTATTGTCGGTTGGGTGGCTCAGCATAAAAAGCCTTTGCTTGTTGCTGATGTTACAAAGGACCCGCGCTGGTTCAAGGGTGTTGATAAAAAGACAAAATTTGTCACCCGTTCAATTATTGCCGTTCCACTCTTTGTAAAGGGAAAGATTATTGGTGTTGCCGAGGTTTTAAACAAGAGGGGAAACAAGAAGTTCAATCAGGCTGACTTAGAAATGTATTCTGCCCTGGCAAATCAGATTGCCATTGCCATTGAAAATGCATCATTGTACAGGGAACTTGATGACCTGTTCTTGTCTTCAATCAGGGCGATTGTGGAGGCGATTGATGCGAAAGACCCATATACCAAAGGTCATTCAGCACGAGTTGTGGAATATGCCCTGTTGATTGGTGAAGGTATGGAACTGGACAAAGAAGTTCTTAAAGACCTTGAGTTATCTGCGGTTTTGCATGATGTAGGAAAGATTGGTATTCCCGACAAAATTCTTTCCAAACCCGGACTTCTTACCGATGAAGAATATGCTTATATGAAGCGCCACCCTGAATTAGGTGCAGCGATTGTTGAACCAATAAGAAAACTGAAAAAACTTGTGCCTGATATATTGCACCACCATGAAAAATATGATGGCAGGGGCTATCCAATGGGTTTGAAAGGTGACCAGATACCGCTTGGTGCGAGAATAATTGCCATTGCGGATTCTTTTGATGCAATGACCTCGGACCGTCCATATCGTCCAAGAAGGGAAACGAGTGTCGCCCTGCAAGAAATAAAAGACAATCGCGGAACCCAGTTTGACCCGGCAGTTGCGGATGTATTTTTGAAACTGGCAGAAGAACAATTCAAGTGAAAAATCGGTTTCTGACAAGTCTATTAATATCTCTGGTGGTCATTGTTGTTATCAACATTCTGTGTATCTACAAACCTTTTTTCCAGCCATTTGAGAACAAAGTCTATGATTTGAAATACCGGTTTTCTGTTGTGCAAAAACCCGTTGAAAATATTGTGGTAGTTGATATTGATGAGACAAGCCTTGAGAAATTGGGTCGTTATCAGAACTGGCCCAGGCAGTATTTTACTGAAGTCGTTGATTATCTGAAAAATGCGAGAGTAATTGGCATTGATATATTTTTTGCTGAACCTGATACCCTGCCTCTGTATGCCCGGAAATACTATAATAAACCAAATTTTGACTCAGGTTTTGCCGCAGTAATTTCGGACAACAAAAATGTTGTGCTTGTTTCATCCATAGACCGGGAACCTGTTTTCAGTAATCTTTGTGCTACTGGTGTTGGCGAAATCATTGCCGACGAAGATGGGGTTGTGCGTAAGGGCTATACTACACTCAATCAGAAGCCGACATTTGCATATCAGATCTGTCGTTTTCTAAATCTTGATTTTATAGAAAATAGATTTCTCCTTTATTATCTTGATGAAGGTTCCTTCCGCAGGATTTGCTTCAGTGATGTATATCTGCAGCGGATTCCCCGGGAATATTTTGATGAAAAGATTGTGCTCATTGGTGGCACTGCCTCTGGATTGTTTGATTATCATGCGGTGCCATTTAAAAGGCATTTCCCCGGCATACTGATTCAGGCAAATCTGGTTAAGAATTTCATTGATAAATTGAAGGTCACTGAGTTACCATATACTTATACTCTGATAATAACCTGGATATTTTCATTTCTTATTGCCTTATTCACAAGTTGCACCTCCACGAAGAAATACATTGTTATCTATGTGCTGTGTTTTCTGATTATTTTTATCATGTCTCTCGTATTATTTTATCAACATATTGAGTTTGGCTTTATCCGAATTTATTATTCCTTTATTCTTACAATCATTTCCGCACTTATTTATCGTTATCAGTTTGAGGAAAGAGAGAAGCGGCGCATTAAATCAGTTTTTTCACGCTATTATTCAAAGGAACTGGTGGAAAAGGCGATAAAAGAGCCACTAAAACTTGGTGGTGAAAAAGTTCATTGCACAATTATCTTTGCTGACATCAGAAACTTTACACCTTATACAGAAAAATCATCTCCGGAGAATGTCGCACAAGCGTTGAACAAGTTTTTGACTGAGATGGTAATGATTGTGTTCAAGTATCAGGGCAGGGTTGACAAGTTTATTGGCGATTGTGTTATGGCAGTGTTTGGCCATCCGGTAAAGTTAAAAAATTCAGCGTTGAATGCCTGTTTATGCGCCCGTGAGATGGTAAAGCGTGCGCGCGAACTCGGCTTTGAGATTGGCGTAGGCATAAATTCGGGTGAGGTTGTGAGTGGAAATTTTGGGTCACCAATGAGAATGGAGTATACAGTCATCGGCGATGCAGTCAATCTTGCGTCCCGTCTTGAAGGTCAGACAAAAGAATTCAAGGTCAATATCGTGGTCGGTGAGGAAACCTACAAAATGCTTTCCACACATCCCACAATTGAACTCCACTTCCACGAACTGGGAAAAGTGAAGGTGAAGGGGAAAGAAGAAGAAGTGAGCATTTATGGATTACTGTAAAAATGATAAGCAGTATGTAGTAAGTAGAATTAATGGAAAGAGATATTCATAGAACCCAAATTCTTATGGCACAAAGGGGCAAACGTATCTCCGTTATAGAAGGGATATTTGCTCAGTTCCATATCACCTTAACTGGTGGTATGTTTCTCACTGCATTTGCATTGTTTTTGAATGCAAATCCCTTTCAGATGGGTGTGCTCGTCTCAATTCCTTCATTGCTTGCCGGTGCAGGATTTTTTTCAGCATACATAGCAAACCTCACAGGTAAGCGAAAGGCACCCGGTCTCTTCACCGCATTGGTTGGTAGAAGTCTTTTCCTATTTTTCATCATTGGTCTTGTGTTCAATATTCGCATCAGCATCAGTTTCTTTTTTGTCATAATCTTTTTTTTCAACCTTCTTATGAACTTTTCTGGCAATCTCTGGCTTTCCTGGATGAGCGATCTGGTTCCAAAAGAAGAACGGGGCAGGTATTTTGGTATCCGAAATACAATCATCAGTGGCGTGGGTATGGTTGTAAATTATGCTGGTGGTAAGGTGCTGGATATCTATGTTCCAAATCAGGCATTTGTCATTATATTTTCTGTCGCAGTATTTTTTGCAGTGCTTGCCGGTATTACACTATCATTCCAGCCTGAGCCTGGATTTGAAAAAAAACCGATTCATTTCAAAGATGTATTTTTAATACCACTCAGGGACAGCAATTTTCTTGCCCTTATTAGATTTGTATCATTCTGGTATCTCTTTGCAGGAATTGCCGGTCCTTTCTGGGTTGTCCATATGATAAAGAATTTGAAAATGGCATATTCAACCATTGCCATATATGGCATTATTGCAGGCATTGCAAGTCTGGTTTTTCAACTATTCTGGGGAAAATTGATTGATAAGGTCAAATCAAAGCCGATACTTGCGATAAATTTTGTGGGTATAACATTTCTGCCTATTATCTGGCTATTTGCCCGACCGGATTTTATTCTGCCTATATGGATAGACGCCTTTTTCAGTGGTCTGTTCTGGTGTGGCATAAACTTGAGCCTTTTTAATATTCTATTGAGTCTGACCGAAGAAAAGGAGTTAAAAGAATCCTACTTTGCAGTATTCTCAACAATCACAGGTTTCTGTGGTTTCCTCTCTTCTATTTTGGGGGGTTTGATTGCCCAGTTGTTAGTCAATTTTAGATTTGAATTTTTGGGACAGGTATTTGTCAATTTTCACATGCTATTCATTGGGACTTCTTTTTTCAGATTTTTAAGTATGTTTCTCTTGCGAAAAGTGCGCGAAAAAGAAGCATATCCGACTTTGACTGCATTGCAACTCATCGGTGATTATACAGTCAGAAGACTGAATGAACACAAAGATTTACTCTTAAATACCTTGAGATTCACGAAATGAATCAGTATGTAGGGTCCAGTTTCAACCGGACAGAAGAAAAATAATCGTCGCCGATACTCCGAGGCACCGTGGCTCCCTTCCTCTAATGACAAGCGGGCATCAAAACCGTATAACAACTAACAGCAAAGACAATTTTACTGACTACTGGGTTACTGACTACTGGTTACTGGCTACTGGGTTACTGACTACTGGGTTACTGCCTACTGGTTACTG
>JBNAVN010000004.1:0-7303 GCA_049700315.1 bacterium | reverse complement strand
ACTGGTTACTGGCTACTGGGTTACTGACTACTGGGTTACTGCCTACTGGTTACTGCCTACTGGGTTACTGACTACTGGGTTACTGCCTACTGGTTACTGGCTACTGGGTTACTGACTACTGACTACTGGGTTACTCTAACTGTCCAGCCATTCAACCAATTATTCTTTGCTCCGCACCTATCTTATCAATTTCTAAATTCTGGGCCTTAATTTTGAATTTGTGGGCAGTATTTTTCCATAAACGATAATATCTGACTGCGTTGCTTCTATTACCTGTGAGCAAATAATATTTTACCAGACCACGCAGAATCTTTGACCGCCTCAAAGGACTCTCCACAGTACCCAGTCTTTTCTCTATCTCTTTCACACAATGGTCAATCTCAGGTAATGAGAAAAACATCTGCTGGTCATACATCAGATTGACTATTGAGGCAATGGCTTCAGAGTGGAGCAAATAGTTTTTTGAAAATGAGGCTTGCCTTATCAGCCTTCGTACCAGGCTTGCCACTTTTGAGCGAAGTTTCTTTCTTACATACATTTTTATCACCATCAAGGTGTAAACGATATTAAGTTCTTCAGAATGGATAGATTTTATTAACCTGCCAACACTCCTGACGATTTGTTCATAGACCATATAGTCTTTATTACACCAGTGCATTTCAGCCAGATCAAACATTGCTTCAACCAGGCAATAGGTATCGCCGGTTAATCGGGAGAGTTCTAAACTGCGTTTGTAGTATCCAATTGCTTTGTTCAAATCACCATTCACTTCGCCATATATACTACCAATGTTGGATAGGGCAATGGTCATGCCATAAGTATCATTCAGTTCTTTGAATATTCCCAATGCCTTTTCATAATATGACAATGCTTCCTCGTATCTACCCATTTCATCATTGATAAGACCAAGATTATTGAGCGTCGCAGATATACCATAACGATGGCCAATACGAGTTCGGATAGCAAGTGCGGAACGACTATATCCAAGTGCTTTGCGATAATCTCCTTTTTTCCAGTAAACAAGGGCAAGATTGTTTTCAGTAGTGCTCAAGCCTTCAAGATTATTGATGCGTTTGTAGTGATTGCGTGCGCGTAAGAAGTAAAGGCATGCCTGGTCATAGTTCCCAATAGAGAGGTATGCATTGCCAATGTTTGTCAATAGACGACTAAGGTCAGTCACAGCCAGCGATTTAACATCTTTTTTATTGAGCAATTTACATCCTGAACTTATGACACGGAGATGATCGCCTTTTTCAAGCATTAAACGGATTTGCATACTCTTTATCATTGCTTTGTTGACTAATTCAGGGTGACGTTTGCACAAGACGAGTGCTTTTTCCAGGGAAACAGCAGAAGAATGGAATCGTCCGACATGTTCGTGGAGAACGCTGAGTCCTCTATAATATTCATACCGATATTTGGGCTCCTTTGTGGCGCACCGCAAAGTCTTCCAGTCTCTGTAAGAAAGAGTATAATTACCAGTAAATTGAAAAATCCGTGCCCTTTCCATTAATGCCTTCAGATACAGATCACGAAGCCTACGATGCTGGGATTTATTCTTTTCTGTAATTAAGGTAGCCATTAATGATTGATTTTACTCTCTTTATCAAACTTTATTTCAACATATTTGCAGTAAAAATCTTTCATAGCGCGATATGATAATGCAAAAACCATTCTCTGTCAAGTCTCCACCATCTTTTCCCCCTACCCGTTTCCTTATTTCCACTTGTTAAATTATTAAGTTCTGCAGTCCATTGACATTTGTGATATATTGACTAAAATAAGACCGTGAAAATTGATATTGGTATCTATTACGGACCCATTGATTTACTTGTCTATCTTGTTCGGAAAAAAGAAGTTGATATATTTGACATCCCCATTGCCCAGGTTGCAGAAGAATATCTTGATTACATACAGAAAATTGAACGTAAAGACCTTGAGGATGCAGCAGATTTTCTTTTAATGGCAGCAATCTTGATAAGGTTAAAAATTCGTTCACTTCTGCCGCGCACACCCGAAGATGAAGAAGAAGCAAAGCCCATAACCTTAATGCAGATAATTGAAGAATTCAAAAAATACAAAGAAATCGCCCGCACATTTGGCATAATGGAAGAAGAGACCCACAAGCAATTTCCCCGGTTCTCAAAGGTTGAACCATCAGTGGTTCTTGAAGAAGGAGAACTGACAAGTCTGATCCTTGCATTTCGCAGTTTCAAACCATCTGAAAAAGAAGCCGTATTAATAAAAAGACAATTGATACCAATTGAAAAGGTGATTGAAGATTTGAGCCAGGAACTTGATAAGAGCGAAAGAATAGATTTTTTGAAGTATTTGCAGGAGAAGAAAAATACATCTATTGCGGTTTCCTATTTTTTTGGAATGCTACAGATTGTCAAAGAAGGTTTAGCAGGTGTGGAACAGCAAGAGACATTTGGGGACATATATCTATATAAAAAGGCTAAAGAATAGTGAAGAAGGGTAGTGGCTAAAGACAATGAAGGCAATAAAATTCACTTTTGACCAGGGAAAATTGAGTGTCGTTTGCAAACGAAGTGATCCTGCGAATCCGGTTTGTATCGGGATGATACTGCGAGTGAAACGATACTGCATTATTTTTCTCGGAATTTGGAAATTTGCTTTTGCTTATGCACCCGAGGATTCTAACTGTCAGAATCTTCTGGACAAGCAACTTGCTCATTATTTCCAGTCCTGGGAAACTACCTTTGATTCCACAACCAATGGTATGCGCACAAGTCAGGGTTGTCTTGATTTGCTTAACTGGTATATTGATCTGGAACTCAGGTATGAGGCATATCTGTCAAAAACCCTGGGTATTCGTTATAAAAATCATTATCTTGGTGATTATGGCGAACATATTTCAAATCATTATTTTCAGCCTTTTTTTCAGATAAGAGAAAATGAAAGACTTTTTCTATCCATTACTACACACTATTATAAGGGTGAAGATGAAATTGGTATCGGCTATTTTTATGGCAAAAATTATTTAAACTATATTGAGACATTTTTGACCGTTGAAAATTTTGACCGAAATTTTTCCCTGCAAAATATGGAAAAAGGACGCGCAAAGGTGGTCTACAAAGGACTGCAATATCCAGTCAAGATCACAATTACATTCAACAAGAACTGGGCAACTGGCAGGTTCAGGACTGAATTGGTCCTGGGTAAGGCATACCTTCTTGAATCCACAGATGAACCTGCAACCTATAGAGAAAAAGGATATGCACATTCCTGGTATTTTCGGTTTTGGCAGGACATAAAGAATCTTCGTATTGGATTGCTCAATAATCTAAGATATTCCACAAAATCAGTTACCGATTCAACAATCAATATGAAAGAGACAATTCTTGAGGAGATACCAGAATTGCAATTCACCTACCGGATAAATGAAAAATGGATACCAAACCTTTATCTGACCTATAATTACAAAAGCGAAGATGATACACTTTTCTATGAACGGAATGTTTATGCCTATCTGGTTGATTTAGAATTTTATCCGGGTGGAAATTTTGTCTGGCATTTTGGGACCCAGCGTGAGTTTTACTACAATAATCAAAGCAACAATTTCAAAGAACGTCGGATAAATGTAGGGATGGAATATCGTTATAAGAAATTATGGTTTTATCTGGTTGAGGCAATGGAAGGAGATTTCCCGACACCCAAATATATGCACAACCACACCTATGTGCAGTTGATGATTAGATTTTAAATCCTTTCCTATCTGCTTGACATCTTAAAATTATTGAGTATAATATCATGATGTTATCAATTGTAATATTGTTTTTGCTTTCTAATGTCAGCGATTATCGTATTGAACCAGGTGATGTGCTTGAGGTTGTGATTCTGGGTGAAGAAGAATTGTCCCGGGACCTGCTTGTGATGCACAATGGAAATATTACATTTCCTCTGGTCGGGGACATAAAAGTTGCCGGGCTTACCACGACCGAAGTTGCTGATACAATCGCCGGTCTTTTAAAAAGATATTTTGTTCAGCCCCTTGTTTCGGTAATTCTCAAGGGTCCTACAATTTCAACAGTTGCAGTCTATGGTGAGGTCGTCAGACCAGGGACTGTTGATTATCAGCGTGGTCTACGGGTCAGTGATTATGTTGCCCTTGCAGGAGGACCAACTGACCGTGCAAATCTAAACAAAGTCAAGGTTGTACGCAATACTGAATCTGGTGTAAAGGTCTTCACAGTGAATCTTGGTGCAATCCTGAAAAAAGGCATAGAAAAGGAGAATTTTGAATTAAAGGCAGGAGACTGGATATATATTGGCAGAAAATTTGCAATCAACTGGGGCACAGTCCTTCAATTCGCCACACTCACGCTCACTGCAGTCAACTTGTATATTACGATTGAAAGGGTGAATAAATAGTCTATGACTGAGCAATACGACCGTGTAAAAGCATTCATCAACCAGTGTGAAGATTTGTATAACCGAAATTTTGCATTTTGGGGACCATACACAGAGAACCTATGAATAATCAGGAATTGCCTGAATATATATATGAACAGGAAAAACCCCTGAATCTGCAGGATTTATGGGTCAAGTTTTTGCGTCGGCGACGACTTTTTTTCATCTTCGCCATTCCGGTATTTTTTGGGATTTTGATTTTCAGGTTATCAAAACCCTACACGCCAATATATCTATCAAGTTTTGATTTAGGAGTTGCTGAGAGCCGTCCAGTTGAAGGATTTTTTACAGGTATGTCTGAGGCGCCCACTATGCAGATTGGCACTGTGACCCAGCGGCTGATTGCCAATCTACTGAGTGTGAAGGTTGCAGAAAAAGTCGTTGATACACTTGGTCTATATGCATTTGTGAAGAATGGCAAATCAGGTATTCTAATAGAAACCCGTTTGAAATCAGATTTTTCCCAGGTCCTTGGTCCATACGCATTGAGAATTCTTGAAAATGGATTTGCGGTGAAATTTGATGGTGATGTTATCCAGAAAAACTTTGGCGATTATGTAAATCTTGGTCCTCTGGAATTTACCATTCCTGCAGAACAAAATCCGGGATTTGGCAAAACTTTTTCACTGACATTCTATCCAAGAAGCAGAATGGCACTTGCCTTGCGTAATTCAATATCAGTAAAAGTTCTTGAGGCAGACAAAGTGGAAAGGGCAGGAGATAATTCAGGTGTGCCTGTATCTGGTGAAGGTGCTGCAAAGAAGATGGTTTCTGCAAAATCTATATTCCCGGGTATGAATCTAATAGGAATTTTACGCATTGAACTCTATTGGGGAGATAGGGCACAGGCTCTGCGTATTGCCCGGGCGTTTTCTGATCTGCTTGTCAAGGAAAATATAGAAGAAAAGAGTCTTCAATTTATACAATCAAGAAGATTTATTGAATCCCAGTTAGCCCTTTATCAGGACCGTCTTAACGAACTGGAAGAGCGAATTAAATCATTCAAAGAGGTAAAGAAGATTGCAGATCTTAAGGCATCAACCCAGGCATTGATAAACCAGGTGTCAACCCTTGAGTCAAGAAAAAACCAGTTAGAAATAGAACAGAAAATATTAACCGACATAAATAACTATCTTCTGCTTGATACCCTTGGCAAAGAAGTGTCATTGAATATTGCTACCACAATGATTTCAGACCAGGGAATACAGCAGTTATATGCCCAGCTTGTTCAGGCAGATGCTGAACTCAAGGGTGTATTAAAGGAATATTCAACAAAACACCCGAAATATTCTGAAATCAAGGCGAAATATGATGGACTTAAGGAACAACTTAAAGATGAGATTTCAAAACGTGTGAGCACTATCCGCACTGATATCCTGGGAGTTTCAAATCAGATCAGGAGCCTTCAGTTGAAACTTGAAAACATTCCTGCAGATGAGGTAAGCCTTGCCCGACTTGAAAGAGACAAAGAAACTGCGGAGAAATTATATACATTTTTTTCAGAAAAACTTGAAGAGACTCGGGTTCAGGAGGCGGGTGTGACATCAGATATAAAACTGATAAATCCACCTTTTGTTTCAAACAGTCCGGTAAATCCGCGCAAGACCCTGCTCACTTTATTTCTGTCAGTATTTTTTGCAGTGCTGGTGGGAATTGCTGTGGTATTTATTGCTGAATATTTTGACAATACGATAAAAGATCCGGAAACAATCAAGGAAAAACTCAACCTTTCCATTTATGGAACAATCCCGGCCTTGTTAAATGAAGCAGAGAAAAAACTGAAGCACGGTTTAAATGCTGATTACATCAAATATGTGCTACTAAATACTCTGGGATTTAAGAACGCCCATTATCACCGCTCAGAATCAATACTTATCCAGGATCGTTCAAGTGCTGAATTTGAGGCATTCCGGAAACTTTCTGTCCATCTTGAATTTGCCCATCCTGAAAAGCAATACCGAACAATCTATATTGCTTCACCCGGTCCTGAAGCGGGAAAAACATTTGTAGCACTGAATCTTGGTTATGTAATGGCAAATGGAGGCAAAAAGGTCTTACTGGTTGATACCGACTTTCGTAAAAAGCGTGGTCACCTAACTGAGGTCTTAAAGATGAAAAAGACCAGGGGAATATTTGATCTTCTGACTGATGAAATTGACCTGAAATCCGCAATCATCCATTATCAACCGCCCACTGATAAACACGAGAAAGACCAGACAGACCAGAAAAACCAGACAGACCATCCCCTTTACTTTCTGCCCATCGGTAATGTGCCAGCAAACCCATTTATCTTTCTTGAATCAGAGAAAATGCACAGTGTTCTTGAACAATTGAAAAAAAACTATGACTATGTGATTATTGATGGTCTGCCACTTCTTCTGTTTGCTGATGCTACATATCTTGCTCGTTTCTGTGATGGTGTTCTCTTAACCGCAATGTATAGCAGAACAGATTTCAAGGAGCTGGAAAATAGCAAAGATATACTTGAATCAGCACGGGCAGACATCATTGGCGTGGTTATGAATGGCGTGCCATTAAAGTCAGGCAGTTATTATTATCATTATTATTATAAATATTATACAAAGTATTATAAGGGCGACAAAAGCGTAAGCAAGAGCAAACCGTAGTTTCCCGATTTATCGGGCATTATATGAAGGCTAAACCATTACGGTAATAATTAACAACGTGGGTGTTTGGAAATTAGGTAATTTTTATGATTATCTTCTTCGTGGAGATTTTTATGGGAGTGTTGGACAACAATTTAGACAATGGCAACCAAAAATGGTTATATGTTAATTTACCTCCCCTTTATCCCCGCCCGTCAAGGGCGGGGAGAGTATATGTGGAGGTAATAAAAAAAATGGAAGTC
>JBNAVN010000003.1:0-80542 GCA_049700315.1 bacterium | reverse complement strand
TCAGGCAGAGCGATTATGGGGGTTTCACCTGTCCATCGTAGCCTTTGGCGAAGTTGGAGGGGGCACCCCCTGATGTATCTTAGAATAGTTGAATAGGCAGAAGATAAAAAGGAAAAATCGTGGCGTCCGAATTTATTCAGATAAAATTGTGCTTCTCATCCATTTCTCAACACCAATTGACATCTATAAATTTTTGAATAAAATATAGATATGCAGGGGAAAATAACAAAAATCTTAAAAAAGACTCTCACAAAAGAACCCCAGATAAAGTTTGTCTACCTCTTCGGTTCAATTATAAAAGAAAAAAGATACAATGATATAGATGTTGGAGTTTATATTGCCCCTTTGGTTGAAGAAAATGTCTTCAAAATTACATCGGATTTGAAATGCAAAATATCCAGGGCATTAATGAAAATTGGGCTTAATATAAAACCTGATAACATTGATGTTGTGGTTCTTAATTTAGTAGCTTTTACATTCTTAAACCGGGTATTCAAAGAAGGCGTTTTGATTTTTGACCGGGACCCTGATTTAAGAACCAGTCTCATAGAGAAAAACTCCATTACTTACCGTGAATGTGTAGGGATTTTAAGAGAGGCTGAAATACTATGAAGGTCGTCCCTTTCTGGGGCTGTATGATGCCCTTAAAATATCCGCAGATGGAATTAGCAATTAGAAAGACATTACCGAATTTAGGTGTTGAACTCGTTGATATAGAAGGATTTACCTGCTGTCCAGACCCGATATACTTCAAGGCAAGGGATAAGATGAAATGGCTCACGATTGCGGCGAGGAATCTTGCGGTTGCTGAAGAGACCGGCCTTGATGTAATAACAATGTGTTCAGGATGTATATCCACCCTTAAAGAGGCACAATATATCCTTACTGAAGATGAAGAATTAAAAAATGGAGTAAATCAGCGTCTGAAAAAGATAAACAAAGAATACAAAGGCAAAGTGAAGGTAAAGCATGTCACAGTTTTACTCAGGGATGACCTTGGTATGGGCGCGATTACACGGTCAATAAAAAGACCCCTTACCGGTATAAAAGTTGGTATTCATTATGGTTGCCATTTGTTAAAGCCGAGTCAGATTATGCATGTGGATGATGCAGACTATCCACAAATCCTTGATGATTTTGTCCGGGCAATGGGTGCAATTCCGGTGGAGCATAAAGAAAGGATGCTCTGTTGTGGTAAAGGGTGTATGGATGATGAATTGCCCTTAGAGATGACCGAGTCAATCTTTTCGGCAATCAGTGAAGAAGATGCTGATTGTATGGGTTTGATATGCCCAACCTGTTTTTCTTCTTTTGATTTAGGACAATTGATGATTTCCCGGAAAAAGGGTAGAGAATACAATATTCCAGTTATCTATCTTTTTCAATTACTTGGCCTTGCTCAGGGACTATCACCAGAAGAAGTCGGCTTACAGACGCACCGGGTAAAGGCAGATAAAATCTTAGAGAAGATAAAGTGAATGTTTCGAAATTTTGGATTTTATTGTATTGTTTGAATTTTGGGATTTCAAAATGAAAGGGGGTGATTTTAATGCCCGAAGATTTGAGAATCGGTGTCTTTGTATGTGAATGCGGAACCAATATTGCGGGATCAGTCAATGTGGATGCGGTAGTAGAAAAGGCAAAGGGATTAAAAGATGTTGTCTTTGCAGTAAAGAATAGATATATGTGTTCTGAACCCGGACAGGCTGAGATAAAGAAGGCGATCACCGAACAGAAATTAAATAGGGTTATAGTTGCCGCATGTTCACCACGTATGCACGAACTAACATTCAGAAATTGTGTCTCATCAGTTAGACTAAATCCTTATCTCGTTGATATGGCAAACATCCGTGAACACTGTTCCTGGGTTCATATGGCAGATAGAGATAAGGCGACGAAAAAGGCGTTTGATATTGTAAAGGCATATGTCGCACGTGCAAGATTCCTTGAGCCCCAGGAAGAGAGAGAGATTCCGGTAACAAAATCAGCACTTGTTATTGGCGGTGGTGTCGCAGGGATGCAGGCAGCACTTGACCTTGCAGACTCTGGTGTTCAGGTCTATCTCGTGGAAAAGGAGCCTTCGCTTGGCGGTTTGATGGCGCAGCTTGCAAAGACCTATCCTACATTAGATTGTGCGATATGAATTCTCGGACCAAAGATGATGGATGTCGGTCGACATCCAAACATCAAACTTTTCGCTTATAGCGAAGTAGAATCTATATCCGGTTATATTGGAAACTTTCATATCCGTGTGCGGAAGAAGGCACGATATGTAGATGAGACACAGTGCACTGCCTGTGGAGAGTGTGCAAAGGTCTGTCCTGTAGCAGTACCTGATGAATATCAATTTGGTTTATCATTAAGAAAGGCGATATATATCCCTTTTGCCCAGGCGGTTCCTTCTGCATATCTGATTGATATGAAGGCATGTCTTGGTACAAATCCAATTGCCTGTGGAAAGTGCGCAGAAAAGTGTGATAAGAAATGTATTAATTATGATATGCAGGATAAGATTGTAGAATTTGATGCAGGGGCTGTAGTCGTAGCGACTGGTATGGATGTTTATGATCCAACCGAACTTGAAGAATATGGTTATACAAAATATCCAAATGTGATAACGAGTATGGAGTTTGAAAGATTGATTTCAGCAGGCGGTCCATCTGATGGACATTTCATTAGACCGAGTGATAGAAAGAAACCAAAGACTGTGGGTTTTATACAGTGTGTGGGTTCACGATCAGAAAAAAGAGGTAAACCGTATTGTAGCAACATCTGTTGTATGAATACGGTCAAAGACACATTGCTTTTAAAAGACCATTATCCAGATGTTGAGGCAAAGGTATTTTATATAGATATCAGGGCATTTGGCAAGGGTTTTGAGGATTTGTTCAAAAGGAGTAAAGAGGCAGGGGTTCAATATGTGCGTGGCATACCGGGAGAGATAATTGAGGACCCTGAAACTAAGAATTTAAAGATAATCGTTGAGGATACTACGACAAATCGTATTACTGAACACGAACTTGATATGATTGTGTTATCTGTTGGTGTGACACCGAGGCAGGATATGCCTGAGGTTCAGAAATTGCTCACACTTTCCAAGACACCGGATGGATTTTTTATGGAGGCACATCCAAAATTGAAACCGGTTGACGCACCGACAAGTGGTGTATTCTTTGCTGGCTGTGCTGAGGCACCGAAGGATGTAAAGGATTCTGTTACCCAGGCAAGTGCTGCGGCATCAAGGGCAATGACAATTCTTTCTGCTGATAAGATAAAACTTGAAGCAATAACATCAATAATCAATCCTGATTTATGTAGATTCTGCACGATATGTGCCCAGGCCTGTCCGTATAAGGCAATTAAAGTGGAACCAAAAAAGAAAACCATTGAACTCATTGAGGCAATGTGCAAGGGTTGTGGAACCTGTGGTGCAGAATGCAGATTTGGTGCAATAAAGATGCGGCATTTCACCGATGAACAGATTTATGCAATGATTGATGTCTATCTTGAAGAAGAGCCTCAGGATAAGATAATTGTCTTTGCCTGCAACTGGTGTTCTTATGCAGGTGCTGATACCTGTGGTGGGGCAAGGTTACAATATCCACCGAGTGTCCGCTTAATCAGAACAATGTGTAGTGGCAGGGTTGATGAAGACTGGGTTTTATATGCATTTAAGAAAGGTTCGCCGATTGTTGTTGTCTCTGGTTGCCATTTTGTAGACTGTCATTATATTGATGCCAATCGCTGGACTCAGAAAAGGGTTGAAAAATTATGGGATAAACTTGAGAAACTTGGAATAAGGGTTGATAGATTGTTTCTTGAATGGATAAGTGCTGCCGAGGGGCAGAGATTTGCAAAGACAATGATTGATATTGAAAGACATCGCCAGAAGGTAACAAAAGAAGAGATTGATTATACGGTGCGGGTGCTGAGCGAGAGTAAATGAGAGTATCAGGGGATCAGGGAATCAGGGGGACGGGATTGTGAATAAATATCATCTCTGATATTCTGATAACCTGATCTTCTGATACCCTTTTAATAGGAGGTTCTATGCCTGACCAGGCTGATTTTAAGTGTTTAAGATGTGGTGCAGAGTTTAAATTGCATTATGTAAAAGGTGTAATTGAAGAACATACCTGTCCAAAATGTGGCTCAAATAGTGTGCGGATGGTAAAAAAGAAAGAGACACAATAGAGTATTTATTTTTGTAGCATATGACACATTGATTTTAATATGTTTGCATTAGACCCTTGATTTTTGGTAAAATAATAGTACAATTAACTATTAGAGAAAAGGAGGTATTATGAAAAAAGGATTGGCAGCTGTATTGGGCATTGGACTGTTATGTTGTGCTCTGTACTCTGCCCAGCGCATCGTGTTATGTGAAGAAGCATATTTGGATACCTGACCAACTTGTCCTTATGCCAGCAGTCTGCTGGATTCAGTCGCTATTCTCTGGTATCCTGCTCAAACCGCCCTGGTTGAACTTCACTCAAATCCCGGCGATTTCGGATATTTTGCAGAGGCAGGTGCACGGGTGTATTTTTACAATTTTTTAGGATATCCATCGCTGTTTCTTGATGGAAGGGATATCTGGACCGGATCATCACCATCTGATTGGGACGATTCTATAGCAGTAGAGATAACCAAACCTTCCGTGATAACACTCAATATGACAGGCACTTATAACTCAAGCAGCAAGACCGGTGTGATAAATGCATCATTTCGTAATGATTCAACAGCAACAATAACTGCCCGGGTGTATTTTGTGATTACCGAGGACAGTCTATACCACCTTGATCCCAATGGGCACGCCTGGCATAATCATCTGGCGCGCGATTTCCTTCCTGATCAAACCGGGGAACAAGTAACAATTACTCCAAATCAGACTGTTGTGAAGAGCAGAAATTTTACACTTGATGCCACCTGGGTTGACACAAGATGCTATATTGTAGCCTGGCTACAGGCTGATGCGCCATCAAGGCGCGTTTTCCAGGCGGGTGAAATAAAAATGACCGATCTCACGGGCATTGAAGATATTACCCCAGTTGAGATTGACCATAAATCTGTGCGTCTATTGTCAAATCCGAACACTGACCATGTTAAGTTTGCAATTCACCTGTGCAATAAAGAGCCATACCAAATCAGTATATATGATATTCAGGGACGACTTGTAAAAGTATTGAAAGGTTGGGTTATGCAGGAAAATGAGACAGTGGTCTGGGATAGAAAAACAGATAACGGTAAAAAGTTGAATGCCGGTATTTATTTCTACTTATTCCGGAGCAGTTCATACTATACTGAAGGAAAGATCATCATTCAATGACTTTTTTTTCAGAGGGTGTAATAGCGCGGAATTTCGGCTGGGCAAAAAGGGCTGAGCAAATTCTGCCAGTGCCTAATCGGACATTCGGGTTCCTTTTTGCCCGGGCAAACATATATAGGTTGGCAAAAAAGAGATAATGCCAGTCGGAGAATGAATTATGTAAAGATTTCATTATATTAAATACTGAAGCAAGTTGAGCATGACAGGACATTCAGGGCAAGAATAAAGAGGCTAAAGAATATCCTGATAGGTAAGTGGTAAGTTTTTCCAAAATTGTAGCGGTCGGATTTATCCGACATTTCCATGGAGTGCAACAGCTTGCTGTTGTTCTGTGCTTTTGCAGTATAGGAATTTGAAAAATTCCTACACTGAATAATGAAACTTTCATTATGAAAAAAGAAAAAAAACAAGATACATCGGGGATGGTATGATGCCAAATAGGAAATGCACTGCCTAATAGCAGAAAGATTATGGGGGTTTCAGGGGGTATCCCCTGATGTATCTTGTGCGATGAATCGCACCGCTACATTTTTTATCAATAAGACATGTTTTAGCACCAATTTTGGGAAAAACTAAACTATTATACTGATAGAGGGCACAGGGTTGAGTTTGTGACAGATTTGGTGAGGTGTTTTTGATTTAAATTGAGGGCGTATGGGGTCACCGTTGATTATTCATTCTAACATGTTAGAATATTTGAAGGGACGGAGATATAAATTTGAATATCTATCTTTTTTTGTAATCTTATCATAGTGATACTAATGCAAGCTGATAATTATTCCAGACTGTAATAATCTATTCAACAATTCTACAATTATGGAATTGTCAAATTGACTACTACACTTGTCGTTTTATCATTTCGTTAATTGTAGAAATGATGAAATTATTTCTTTAGGAAAGCAAAAAAGGGAAGGTGGTGGGTTTTGTGGGGCAATGCACGGCTGAAACCTTGCCCTATATTCATTTGTAAAATCCTTACGGATTAACTCCGGAAAGATTGTCTTTGTAATTGATTTTATGCAGATAAATTTCTGGTTTTTTTAGAACTTCAATAAAATTCCCCCTTTCTTAGTAATGAGCTTGTATGAAAGAAAGGGGGATTGGGGGGATCTATTCAGTTTTGATTTATTATTTTAACAACAAGATTTTCTTTATCCCAGCATGGACTCCATTTTCCAACTTGTAGAAGTAAAGTCCAGCAGGCAATAGATTTCCATTCTCATCTTTTCCATCCCAGGATATTGAATATTCACCGGGTGCCTTAACTTCCTTAACCAATATCTTTACTAACCTTCCCTGAATATCATAGACCGCTAAAAATACCTCTGCATTTTTATCTACTACTGAGTATTTTATCTTCGTGATGTTTTTAAAAGGATTGGGAAGATTTTGACTCAAAATTATTTTCGGGTTTGTCTTATTTATTTCCAGATCTTCTTCAATTCCAATCAAAGAATAAAGGTTACACCATATTCGCATTGTATTGACAGGGATATTATTTATATAATCAGTGAAACCCGAGTATACCGTGTTGATTTGGTCTCCAAGACCAACCGTGATCGCAGGATCAATTTGGTTACCCACACGGGAAGAAACAACAAAGGTGTAAACGACTGTTCCTGATGTGGTAACCTGGGCACCATAGATGTCAAAATCGCCATTCCTTGTGTCTGCCCAGACAACAATATAATTAGTTCCATCAAAAGTGATGCTTGGATACAATTGTGTAGAATTATTTGTGCATATTGGAATACCGTTCGGGTCAAGGACTGTTCCTGCAGTAGTAATACGGGCACCATAAATATCCCAATTCCCATTTCTGTTATCTGCCCAGACAACAAGATAGTTTGTCCCGCCGAATGCAACTTTGGGTGTTATCTGATGATTTGCTGATGTGGAGATTGCAATCTCTGATGGGTTCAAGACTGTTCCTGACTGGTCAACCCTTGTGCAGTATATGTCAGGTATGGTAGGGCTATTTCTGTAATCTTCCCAGACAACGAGATAATTTGTTCCATCAAAGGCAATAGCAGGAGATTTCTGATTATTGGCTGCAGTTGAAACAATTATCCCATTTAGGTCAAGCAATTGACCCGATTCATTTACCCTTGCACAATATATATTAGAATTTGAACTGCTGCGCCAATCTTCCCATACAATCATATAGTTTGTGCCATCATACGCGACTCCACTTGATTTGTGGTCATAAGGAGCAGGCAAAAAGGCAGTACTTGTATCTATGAGGAATTCACTCTTTAGAGTGCAGGGCAGGATAATGATGCATAGCGAAAAAAAGACCCGGAGATTTGATTTCCTTAACATATTACACCCCCTCGGATATATTTCACTTCTGGGATTTTTTCTATTCATATCACCCCTTTTTGGCTAAATCTTCTCAATTGAATATATTGCAAAAAGCGTGCCTGTTTACCATAGTAAAAAGTCTATGAGATTTCAAAAGTTTTTAAGATTATCTTGATTTCTTACTGTTCAGTTTTAAAACAATTGCTCTTTTATGCCCACCTTGACTTTATTCTTTTCTTTAATTATAATGAAATATGAATTGCATTTCATTGATAGCAGAGATTATGAAAATCTGGCACAGATTATCTTCAATTCTCATATTTAAGGGATGAAGTATGTCAGTTCCTGATTGGTTGAATTTTGTTGATGAAAAGAGGCGATTGAATTTTATTAGAGTTCTTGCTGAAGTATCTAAATTACAGGATAAAAACGATTTAAACTTTATTATAATAGGTGCTTTATCTCTATTAATCCAGGGTTATTTAAAATATACAGCATTCTGGGATATTGATTTGTTATTCAAAAATGCAAATCGTTTGAAGGAATTTATTAACCGTCCCAAATCACACAATCTTCAGATTGTAAATTATGATGATGAACTGATGATAAGTGAAAAAATTACGAGTTTTCATACTGCATGGTCATTTACCAGGACCTGGTTTAATGTTGATTATATTTTGAGGGAAGGTGTTTTTGAGTTCTATACTGAAAAGATTTCAAAGCTAAAGCCTTATGCTGCCGTAATTGAATTAAAAGATGGTAAATTTCCAATTGAGCTATATCTTGCCCACCCCTATGATTTATTTGTGGAAAAAGTTCTTTCTCCCCGTCTTGTAAAGGACATTGACTTAAAAGTAGATATGAGTGTTGATATAAGGCATATATACATCGTTTATTTAAGAGAATTGACAAACGAGAAATTCTGGGAGTATGTTCAGCAAAAAATCATAGGGATAAACAGAGAAATGGAATTTAAGGATAGACTTCTCACAATTTTAAGACTTGCACCTGAGATTGGTTACGGCAATATTGAGATTCCCGATTTTGTTTTGAAAATACTACAACATTAAATGAAAGACTTTTTAACGATTGTTTCTGAAAAGACACAAGAGTTTGGTAATCATTATCGCAAACAACTTCAGGCGGTGAAGCGATTTTACGAACCGATGTTGGAAAACATTGAGATATGTAAGAAGCGTGAAATGATTCATTTCTTACATCCTTCAAATAATTTTCCAGAAGAACTAAAAATTGTGGCTGGTGTCGCTAAGTCAACAGAAGAAAAATTCAATTTCATTGGTGCTTATTTTGCCCTTCATCTATTATGGATGAACCGACAGTTGGTTGATATGTTGAAGATGGAATTGCTCTCTTCTGATATTGATAGAACGCAGGTTTACAAACAGTTTATGCGCCGTGCAGGGAATCAATTTCGCTATCTGACCGCTGCGTATATTGAAGAATTGCTAAACATATTTGAAGAAAAAATGGAATTTCCGAAGTTTGTTATTATGGGTGTAGGCACAAAATCTGACCAGGATGATATTGACATAGGAATTATTGACGATGGTTCAAACAATCGTATTTGTTTTAATAAGGCGATTGCAAGAATGAGTAAAGAGATGTTAAAATATGCAGTATCATTGCACTTTCACTTATCTGAACATATCGGAAGTGAGCACTATTCTGCTTCAATTGATGAGTTCAAGGAGTCATTAAAACAGGAATTAAGGGATTTCGTGATTATAAATGAAATGCTCGGGGCAGCAGTTATTGTTGGAGATAATGAGTTATTTAAACAATTTCAGAATGAGGTAATTTTACATTATTTTTATCATCCAGATGGTGATATGAAATATCATGAAGGTTATTTACGTGGTATCCTTGGTGAAGTGCGCGCTCTTTTAGCTCGACCTATCAGTAAATCGTACATAAATTTCAAAGAAGACGGTCTGAGACCAACAAAGAGCATTATTTCCGCTAAAAAAACAGTCTTTAATATCTGGAAGGTAAACGCCTGGGACATCATAGATGAATTGAAACAGGTTGATCCTAAAAGATCAGCAGAATATGACATACTTGAGAAATCATTAACCTTCATTGAAATATTTCGCTATCTTTATCAGATGTTTGTTACCCAGGACGAAGAAATTGTTATAGATGATGCTGTCCTTAAGAATATGAGAAAAATTGCCCAATTAGTTGGATATACAGATATCGGACTGTGTCATGCGGAAGAGCATCTTCTCGTACATTATTATGAGCATATTCAGAATATTCGTAGAGTTATACCACATTTGTTAGATGATCTGAAATATCATTTGAAAAAAAATTCGTTATTTATTCAATTATTTGAGAGTAACTATCAAGGGAATTTAGTTTACGATTTTATTGAGAAATTTAGATTTTTCAGAGGAACTTCTTACTGGGATGATATACTTGATGATTTTGGAAGTGAGCGAGTATTGAGCAAGTTCTCAGATGATTTTTACAGACTGGTTCCTTTGGAGCAAAATGCGATTGTGGAAAAATATATTGAATGGTTGAAATTTGACTTTTATACACTACTTACTTTTCTTTCCGCACTGGGTAAGAACAAATGTTCTACTGGTATATACCAAATGTTGAATAAGGAATTTCTAAACAATATAGATTTGATTCCGGATGCCGTCAGGCACATTGCCTTTGTTTTTTCACGGTATCCAGACCTTTTAAATAAGTTGTTTTCTTTTGAGACACCAGAGAATCTCAAGCGATATATTCAGACATTAGAGGCAAGGATATATGAAGAGGAAGTTGCTACAATTGTTGATGAGTTGAAAAATTTGATTCAAATATATCTTTCATCCAGCTATTTTCTCAAAAGATTTTTTGTAAGAATAACAAACAAATATCCTGAATGCTTGAGATTTTTGAAAGACCCTGATTTTTTAAGGGAATTTGCCGAGGGGATTTATAGTGATACAAATTCAATGCGCACATTTAGCGAAAAAATAAGAAAACTTGGCGAATATTATGATTTTGAGATGGTCAGAGTATCCCTTGCCACTTTGAGAGGGGCTCCAATTCACCTCACAAATACCGAATATATTGAATTTGCTGACCAGTACATTAGAACTCTCTATGATATTTGCCGTGAAGAGACTGATGTAGAATTCAGCAGAAGAATTATTACGGAGGATGTACTGGCAATATTTGCGGTAGGCGGGCACGCAAGGGAACAGGCTTATGATGATGATTATGATTTAATTGTGTTACTGAATTCAGAAGATCCTGATTTGCTTTCGTATTCTAACAAAGTAATAAGCAAAATGAATGCTGAGATAATAAAACGCGGAACAATCCCTCATCATAGATTTGCTGAATATTTCGGAAGATTTGTAATCATTATAAGAGAAATTGAACAATTACTTAATGAAGATAGACCCGATATATTTATTGAACAATCACAAATACTCGGTGCGCGTCTGATTGCAGGATCACATCGATTTGCAAGGGAGTTTCTAAGAACAATTATTCAGCCTCTAATCTTTGATAAAAAAGAGATTTATATAAAGAGAATGATAAATGAGATGAATTCACGCCATTCGGAAAAAGAATATATCAACTCAGGAATAGACATAAAGGAATGCCCCGGTGGTCTACGAGATATAGAAATGATAATGCTTATTTTGAAAGCACATTTGGAAATCACTGAACCCGTAAATTCAAAATTGTTTGAGATTCTTGCGCAGAAAATGCCCAGATATCAGAGTGAATTTAATTTTTTATCTGATAGTTTTAATTTTCTTAAAACAATCAGGGATATCTATCGTTTGACAATCGGCGCAACAGATGTAATAACAAAAGAAGGCTTAAAGAATGTGGTGCTAACAATGAATTTTGGTAATGAAGAAGAATTGTACAAAAGATTTTGTGACACCCGTACAGGTGTAAGCGAAACGATCAAGAAACTTATAGCATCTATGTGTTACGAATAGACCTTTCTAACAGGAACATTGAATTGATTTACTATATATCAATTCCGCTCAGAACTCCAAAGACAAAGTACATAATACCTAAAGAAAGGGCACTACCGATAATCCAGCCACCAGCCGAGTATATAGTCTTTCTTGGTCCGGCAATTTTATTGTAGCCATCAATAATTTCTTTAATGTACAAAGAATCTCTTGATGTTATGTTTCCGGGAAGAGTATCTATTCTGGGCTTGCGATACAATAATACTTCTGCAACAAAACTACCTGCAGCTGAACAGTAAACTATTCCATCCAAATCAGCACTCTTTGATATTTTAATGCATGCTAATGCGCCAAGACATCCACCACTTGCGCCAATAAGACAACCACCAACACAATAGCCTGTATAGAACTTTTTCTCAGCGAGATGTTTTCCATCTTTAAATCCTTGTTCATAAAATGCAGTTAATGGTTTCTGTAGTTCTATGGAATCGGACACCTGAGTTAACAAAAGAAAAACAATCAGCATTTTCTCTGTTGTAATTATATTTGAACATTTATGTAAGTCAAGAAAAAATTTCTTGACATATTGAATTTTTTGAATATAATATAAAATATATGTCAGTTTCCACCCAGAAATTTGAAGTGAAAATCAACGAAAAATGGTGCAAAGGTTGTGAAATATGTGTTGCATTTTGTCCAAAGAAAGTTCTGATAATGGAAAGAGATAAGGCAAAAGTCGCCAATCCTGAAGCCTGCACTGGTTGTCAATTGTGTGAAATATATTGTCCTGATTTTGCGATTGAGGTGGAGAAGATATGAGATGGGTGGAATATCAGGGTATCAGGGTATCAGGATTTAGCTCATATTATGAGAAAAGCAGAAGGTAAAGCAATAAAGATAATGACTGGCAACGAAGCCTGTGCTGAGGCAGCAATTGTTGCTGGTATGCGTTTTTTTGCGGGTTATCCAATCACGCCATCTTCAGAGATTGCTGAGGTGCTATCAAAGAGATTACCTGAAGTGGGTGGCGTTTTTATTCAAATGGAGGATGAAATTGCCTCAATGGGAGCACTGATTGGTGCTTCCATGGCAGGATTAAAGTCAATGACTGCAACAAGTGGACCGGGATTTTCTTTAATGCAGGAAAATATTGGGTACGCATCAATGGCAGAAGTCCCTGTTGTTGTGGTCAATGTACAACGTGGGGGACCCAGTACAGGATTACCTACACTTCCTTCCCAGGCAGATGTAATGCAAGCACGGTGGGGCACGCATGGTGACCATCCAGTCATTGCAGTAGCTCCGTCAACAGTCCAGGAAACTTATGGGTGGACAATTAAGGCATTCAATTTTTCAGAGAAATACCGTGTTCCAGTGATTATCTTACTTGACGAAATTGTGGGCCATATCAATGAAAAAATCGTAATTCCTGATGATAAGGAAATAGAAATAGTTGATAGAATTCTTACTACGGATCCACCAGAAAAATACCTTCCTTACAAGTCCACTGATTCTGATATTCCACCGATTGCCCATTACGGAACCGGCTATCGATTTAATGTAACAGGTCTAAGTCACGATGAAACTGGGTTTCCGACGAACGATCCAAAAAAAATTGATGCGTTGTACCGTCGGATAAACCGTAAGATTGAGAGGTACAAAAATGAGATTATTTCATACAGGACTGAATTCCTTGAAGATGCTGAAATATGCCTTGTTTCCTATGGCTCAAGTGTTCGTTCTGCAAGAAGGGCAATGCATGAGGCAAGGGCGCAGGGTTTGAAAGTTGGCTTATTGCAGATATTGGTACTCTGGCCTTTTCCTTATGAGGCACTGAATAATCTTTCAAAGAAGATCAAGAAATTTGTGGTTCCGGAAATGAATCTGGGACAGGTTGCTCAGGAGGTTGAATGTGCGACAATGACCAAGGTAGTGAAGGTGAACAGGGTTGACGGAAATCTAATCACACCTCAGGAAATTTTAGAGAAAATAAGAGATGTTTCCTTATAAGAAATATTTAAGGATTGATAAATTCCCTCATATCTGGTGCACGGGTTGTGGCTGTGGTATAATAATGAAGGCAATGCTCAGGGCTATAGACCGTGCAAAAATCCAGAAGGATGATGTGGCGATTGTTTCTGGTATTGGTTGTTCTTCCCGAACACCGGGTTATATGGATTTTAATACTTTACATACACACCATGGTAGGGCAATTGCTTTTGCAACCGGGTTGAAACTTGCCAAACCAAAACTTAAGGTCATAGTTGTAACCGGTGATGGTGATGCAACTGCCATTGGTGGCAATCATTTTATCCATGCAGCGCGTAGAAATCTTGATATGACTGTCTTATTATACAATAATCACATTTATGGAATGACTGGAGGGCAGGTTTCGCCGACAACCCCGTTTGGTAAAAGAGCAAGCACTGCGCCATACGGTAGCACAGAACCAGATTTTGATATCTCTGTTCTGGCAATTGCTGCAGGTGCTTCATTTGTTGCCCGTTCTACCTGTTATCATGCAACTCAACTTGACAAACTGATAGAAAAGGCATTACAGAAAAAGGGATTTTCTTTGATTGAAGTATTGTCACCCTGTCCAACATATTATGGCAGGCCAAATCGTCTTGGCAACGCTGTTGATATGCTTAAATACTATAAGGAAAACAGTATTCCTGTAGAAACCGCACGAAAATTACCTGATGCAGAAAAGCGGGGTAAGATCACAGTGGGTGTGCTTCATGATATTGAGAGACCTGAATTTTGTGAAGAATATCAGAAATTGGTGGAAAGGGTCAGGAAGGAATAGTGCAACAAGGTATTAGAAAATTGAAAGGGAGGTGCCGTGTCTTTTCGTTATGAAATCAGATTAAGTGGTTCTGGTGGTCAGGGATTGATTCTTGCCGGTAAGATTCTTGCTGAGGCTGCAGCAATATATGATGGCAAGAATGCTACTCAGAGTCAATCTTATGGACCTGAGGCAAGGGGTGGTTCAAGTCGCTCTGAGGTAATTATCAGTGATGAAGACATTGATTACCCAAAAGCGGTTAATATTGATTTTCTGCTTGCCTTTACTCAGGAGGCATGTGACAAATATGCCCGTGATGTTAAGGAAAATGGGATTATTTTGATTGATTCAGGTTATGTGACTAAATGTCCAGAAGGAAAATTCAAGATTTATTCTTTACCCATCACAGAAATTGCTGAAAACCAAGTGGGGAAAACACTTGTTGCCAATATTGTTGCCTTAGGAGTAATTACAGAATTGGCCGGGGTAGTATCAAAAGAAGCAGTGGAATCCGCTATCTTATCTCGGGTACCAAAAGGAACAGAAGAACTCAATGTCAAGGCATTTCGCGCCGGTATTACTGCAGCACAAAAAATCCAATAAATAATACAGACATCACTTCACGATTATTATTTTCTTAAAAATTCTATCAATATTTACATAGTAAACACCCGCATTGGCAGGAGTAAAATCTAATTTTCTTGTAAGCCTTTCCAAAACACACCTTCCTGTAACATCATAGATTTTGATACGCTGAGGATCAAGAAATTTCATTTTTATTTCTTTATTGATTGAGGAAACGGTCAAATCACCAAACCAGTTCGTAGATTCATATTCTTCTATACCCGTGACTAAATTCTTCTGAATTAACCAATGTTCAGGGTCAACAACAATGGCGGTTGGTTCTTGATTTAGAACAATCTCAAAGTGCTGGGGAGACTGATTTATCTGGAGAACAACGATTGTATCCGCGCTTGAAAAATAAATACTGATGGGTAGAGGCATATGAAATACTGCGGGTCCGATTGTCTGAATCTGGGTGATATCAAGCACAAGGCGCCAGTTTGGCGGTTCATATGTTTTACCCCATACAATACTGTAGTATGGATAACCCATATTATAAACCCATTCATCAAAAAACCAATCATAATTGCTGTTTAAAACCTGATTCATTATCATATTCAAATCATCGGTTGAGGCATTTTTATAGGCGAATGAATCACGATAAGTTGACATAAGGTTCAACCAAATGCTGTCGTTACCACAAAGATAACGGATCATGTGTAATACCCAGGAACCCTTGCAATAACTGTGTCCCCATTCAAATATTAAGTTAGATGGTGGATTGTAGATTGGATGAGGCGTTGAATTTTCTGCACTAAAGTATGCGTTCAACCGGGAGAGCATCAAATTTATGAATGCATTGTGTCCTTCTCTGTATTCTTTGTAGAGTGCATCGCAGTATGTAGCAAAACCTTCATTAAGCCAGACATTTTGCCAGCCAAAACAGGTTATCATATCGCCCCACCATTGATGGGACAATTCATGTGCCATACCATAATAGTCATTATTGATAAGCCATTGTCTGTGGATTGTGCTCATTGTTTGATGTTCCATACCACCATAGGCAAACGGATTAACTACATTCATTCCATACCGTTCAAATGGATAATCACCAAACAATGAATCATAGAAAAAGAGCATGTTAGTTGTTAACGAGAATGCGTTTGCTGCGGCAATACTATCATTGGGCCAGAAATAGTATTTCACTTCCACACTTTCACCTGGTGCTGGATAATACCAATCTGAATATGTTGTATAAATACTTGATGCAAAATGAATTAAATATGGGGAAACAGGATAATTGTGTTTCCAATGATAAGTTGCGTAACCCTGAGACACATCTTTACCCAGATATTCACCAGTCGCACAGACTGTGAATGAATCTGGGACAGTAATGTAAAATTCAACACCGTAGTCTGCCTTATCCCATAGACGGTCATAACATGGGAACCACCGTTTTTCTGAAAAAGGACATCCCAGGGTATATGATATTGGATGCAGACTTTGATAATACAGATAGCCCATATTGCCTGATGCGGTTCCACTGTAGCCAACTTTTACATTGAATGAGTCGCCCTGATTATAGGGAACTGGTAAGTTAACAAGTAGTGTATCTCCAGTATGAGTGTAGGTTGATGTTACTCCATCAACTTTTATGGAATCAACATTCAATCCTGCAAGATAAAGGTCAATTATATTCAGATTGTTTATATTACTGCGCATGGCAATCGTGACTGCGCCAGATAGATATCTTGATGTCATTGGTAGATCAAGGTCAATGAAATAATGTAGCACATTGTATGAATGAGTTGATTCCGCATAAACCGGTTCAGGACAAAATACCTGTTTATTGTCCAAGCCAAAAAATTCCTGATTTGATAACAATATCAACAAAAATGTCATAAGACCTCCTGACTGTGATGTCTAAAACCTACAAGTTCATTTCATTATTAATATCAATTCTCTCAGTATCTCCGCAACAGTTGAACCAGAGGCATAGGGTGATGCTGCCAGAGGATTGTATTCCACAATATCTGCCCCAATGATCTCTTTATCTTTTAAGAGCAACAGACAATCAAGCAATTCTTTGAAAGTTATGCCATTTGGTTCTGGGGTTGCCACGGCTGGCAATACCGAAGGGTCAAGGACATCTACATCAATCGTTACATAGACTGGCGTAGTAATTCTATCTATTATTTGTTTCAGTGGTTGGTATGCTGAAAATCGAAATAGATTCTTATTTAGAGAAAATTCAACTTCGGTGCCAGAGCGAATTCCGAATTGATAAATGTTCTCTAATCCCACAACATCACTTGCCCTTCGTAAGGCTGCTGCGTGACTTATCTTTTCGCCATGATAATCATCTCTTAGATCAGCATGGGCATCAAAATGTATAATTGAAAATTTCTTGATTACCCTGTTTATCCCCTTCACTATTGGAAAAGAGATTGTATGCTCACCACCCAGGAATATAACTCTCTTACCCTTTTTATACAATTCAAATGCCTTTTCTTCCATCTCTTTTAACTGATCATCAGTCTTAAATTCATAATCATCAAGGTCTGCAATCTTCACAGATTCTACTGAGTGATTCTGATATGGTGAAAACCATTCAATATTTTCTGTGCACATCCTTATATATCGCGGTCCAAATCTTGAGCCAGGAATAAATGAAGAGGTTCGGTCGTAAGGAAAACCGATGATTACAATATCTGCCTGGCTAAGCTTTGAATTGGCATATTCAATAATCATAACTCCTTCCTGTTTAAATCTTCAAGCAACCTTTGTATAACCAAGTGCACCAACCATTGTAATTGCCCTTATTGGACAAGCCTCAAAACATCTGCCACATCCAATGCATTTTTCTTTGTCAATAATATGTCTTTGATTTAGTTCCCCGGTAATTGCATCAAACTTACAGACCTTGGCGCATTCACCACAGCCATCGCATTTCATTGAAATGATTCCGTAAGGTCTTGCTACGGCACGGTCAATAAAACAATTTGCAGGACACTTGCGAAAACACATACCACAAGAATTGCATTTATCATAATTTATCTTAGGCAGAGCATTTTCTATTTCAATTGCTCCTTCATAAGGGCAAATATCAACGCATATATTGCAGCCCGAGCAAGCCATTTTGCAGATGTGTTTTGAGTTCTCTTTTCCATCTAATAATTTGCAGGCAAGATATATCAATTGAGATCTGGGAATCAATTCTAAAACATTCCTGGGACATTCTTTCACGCAGACACCGCAGCCATCGCACCTATCTGAGTTGATAATTGGCAGGTGGTCATTGTCCATGGTTATTGCCTTTTGTGGGCATATTTCAGCACAATTTCCATCTCCAATACAACCGTAATAACACTCTTTATTGCCACCGAAAAGTGTCCAGTTCAACCAACAATCTCTGGGACCTTTGTATACAAAGAGGTTACGGGCGTTCAGACCGCCTTTGCATCTTAAGATACAGATCAGATCTTCCATTACTTCTACAAATCTTTTATCAATTCGAGAAATTTCTTATAAGGAATTGCAGTCCATGATTCAGCGGAAATTGCACCCCCGGAAAGACTGATCATAGAAACCTTGGCTGCAGTTTCTTCATCGGGTGCCTCATAGATGTCCAGAAAATCATAAGGTCCTAAGAGTGCATAGTGAGCAAGAAATTTTACCTCAGGACAATCTTTTTTCACTCTTCCCATCCATTGTCGACCGATTTCAGCCCTTTTTCTCAAATCCCTGGTCAATTCTGGAGAGAGTTTTGTCGCTAAGATATAGGTTGCCATAAAACTCCTTTTGGTGATTATATTCTGATTATTGACTATGTCAATACAGAGTTTCTATTTGGTACATCAATTTGTCTATTGTAATCATTGTTGCGTGAAATAAATCTATGATTGTTACTACATTTTCAGAAATCAAGAGATAATGATTCATATATCGCATGCGACTATTGACAAAATTGAAATAATGAATATAATTAAGAAATAAAAAGGAGGCATAATGCCAAAGTGCAAGGCAAAGAAAACTAAAAAGAAGGGTAAGAAGAAAAAAAAGTAACATAGAGTAAAAAGAGGGAGGTAAATGCCTCCCTCTTTTTTATTTAATAAATTCTGCTCTTGACATACTTCATAAAATAAATATAATATAATAAGCTTTGACCGTAGAGGTTGCCCTTATGAATTTCAAGGGCGATGAAGGCTCGAAAGGAGGAAATTTGGTCTACGGAAAAGTAAAGTGGTTCGATGGTAAGAAGGGCTATGGTTTCATAGAAAAAGAAGATGGAACCGGTGATGTCTTTGTTCATTATCAGGATATTGTGGGCGAAGGTTATCGGGTCCTTAGAGAAGGCGAACGAGTTAAGTTTGAGATTACGCAAACTCCGAAAGGAGACAAAGCCATTAAGGTCGAACGCACTGCAAATGAATAATGGATTCAATGAATCCAGATGTGGAGCCTGGGTACAACCAGGCTCCACATTTTATAAGGATGTGCAATTATGATTCCAGAAAAAAAATCGGATGATATAAAGGAATTTCTGAAGAATGCCACCAATCTTGAAATGGCTGGAAAGTTTAAAGAAGCCATTATTATTCTGGAGCGGGCAATAAAATTGAATCCCAATGATGGTAATCTTTTCAATCGGCTTGGCGATCTGTATATAAAAATGAATAGACCAAAAGATGCCTTGTCTGTGTATCAAAAGGGTATTGAGGCATTTAAAAATGACAATTTTCTGCGCAATGCCCTTGCTCTTTGTAAAAAGATTATG
This sequence comes from bacterium, assembly GCA_049700315.1. Lineage (GTDB taxonomy): Bacteria > Hydrothermota > Tepidihabitantia > SM23-42 > JAOAFX01 > JAOAFX01. The sequence goes on along the minus strand of JBNAVN010000003.1, from coordinate 60,824 downwards.
CGTTATGATCCTGGCAACATAGATGTAAATCTTACGATTGCCCAACTACTCATAGAACTGGACGAAAAGAGTGATGCGGCAATGTATCTTTTTTCTTACATTGAAAGGCAGATGTCTGCTGGTAACAAGAAAGAAGTAATGAAGGCAATGGAAATGTTAAAAAACCTGAAGGTTAGCGATCGCACAATGGCGGACAAGATGGTTACGATTTATGATACATTTGGCGAAAAGAAAAAAGCAGAGGAGGTTAAGCAAGAGATAAGTGAAATACCTGTGGAAAAAGTGCCTGATTTAAAAACTGAAATATCTGAACTTCATTCGGTGATACTTGATAAAGAGCCTGAAAGGAGCGCTTCTGCCCAGAAATTCATGAGCTCTATTGATGCTGAATCTATAGACCGTATGGAAAGACTGACCGGTGATTTACAGAAAGTGCTTGAAGACTTGCGTCGTGCAATGAGGATTGATGAAGTGGTTATTGCCATAGACAAATCTTTGTCGGTTTTTTCCCAGCAGCAAAGAGAAGCAATCAGTTTGATCCATAAATCATTGCACACCAGTCTTGAAAATCTGCAGAAAACGGTCAGTGAATTGCAGACAGGTTCAAGAAAGAATGTTGAGGGTATAGAAAAAGTGGTTATACAGTTAAATCAATCAATTGCCAGCATTAACAGCAATCAAAAACTGATTGTTCAAGAAATTACAAAGAATCTTGAACACATTGGTAACCAGTTCCAGTCCGTTAATCAGAAAATGTTGAGTGATTTGAAAGAGCTAAGTGTTTGTTATGAATCAACGAGTCAGAATGTTTGTGCAAAAGTTGACGAAAATCGTCAGGCAACTACATCGTTGCTGAAGGTGGGGAATGAAACAAAGGTAGGTATTCAGAATATCAGTGATAGCCTATTAAAATATTTTCTCAATCAGGAGTCTCATGCGAAAAAATTGAACAAATTCGTTTTTATCATTACTATCATTCTGGCGGTAATGGCGGTTCTGATTCTTATTTCAATTATCAAATAAACTAATCATTTCCAGAGATTTCTTCAGCAGTTATTATCTGAAAGTGTTGACAGCTAAACATATTTCAATATAATTTATTGTGTCGTGGGAAGGTATTCTTGATGTCAACTTTAATAGACTCACTGAATCCTTAAAATTCCTTGAAGACTATATCAGGTTTGAAACAGGGGACCTATTAATTCTCGGTAAAATAAGAAAAGTGCGAGCTGATTTTTTGGATATCAAAAAAGCCATACCTATTTACAACCTGGTAGGGTATCGGAAGAGTGAAGTTGATCCTGGTAGAGCACCGGCATTTGACACAGTTCCTCGTTACACTGATAATGATCTTCTGATGGCAAATCTTACCCGGGCAAAAGAATCAGCGAGAATAGTTGAAGAGATCATGCGAAAGAAAAATAGAAAACTCAGCAAAGATATTAAGAAAATAAGGTTTGAAATTTATGATCTTGAAAAATTGTTGATAGAAAAGAAGCATAAGAAATTTGATCCGAGGCTTTGTGCAATCATTGATGAGAAATATCTTTGCAAAATATGTCTGGAGACCGTAATTGACATCCTTCAGAAAGAAGGAGCAACGATGTTACAACTGAGAATAAAAACTCTGTCAGACAGAGATTTTCATAATTATGCAATCAGGATCAGAAAACGAATTAATAATGCAAAATTCAAATTCATCATCAATGACCGTATTGATATTGCTTTGGGCGTTGGTGCCGATGGAGTCCACCTTGGCAAAGACGATTTACCAATTAGTTGTGCGAGGAAAATTTTGGGTGATAAGTTCATAATTGGTGCCTCAGCCCATAGTTTGAAAGAAGCTCTGAGTGCAGAGAAATCAGGCGCAGACTATCTGGGAGTTGGTGCGGTCTTCCCGACCACAACAAAATATGATGCACAGGTTTGTGGTTTGAACTTAATTAAACTTATCAGCAAGAGAGTGAGTATTCCAGTTATTGGTATTGGCGGAATCAGTAGCAAAAACTACAGGAAGGTTTTGAATGCTGGGGCTAACGGCATTGCAATTGCTTCCTATCTTTTTGAAGGTAATCTTAAAAAAAATCTTCATAAGATATTTTTGCCGAAAGCATGTAAAATATAAGGAGGTATGATGAACATAACGATATCAGCAAGGAATTTTGAGTTAACTGATGCGCTGACCGAGTTTGCCGGTAAGAAACTGGCAAAACTAAAAAGGTTTGAGCATCATATCATCAATGGTCATTTGGTTTTGGAAAAGGATAAGTCAATCAGTGTTGTTGAATTGGCACTGCTTGTAAAACATTCCACAATTCTGTGTAAGGTTAATACCCAGGATATTTATCAGGGCATAATAGATATTACAAAGAAGGCTGAGCGACAACTTCAGAAATATGAAGATAAATTTAAGGAAAGAAAGAGGATTGCTGCTAAAACTAAACGGACATAACTATGAATAAAATTACTGCCTTTACCTTATATGAAGAAAAAAAGAAAGAGTTTTCTTTTAAGATTATGGCCGGTGAGAAATACCTGAAGCAGAGAGAGATAACAAGTAGCGATATTTTCCGCCCCGGACTTGCTCTTGCTGGATACACAGGATATTTTTTGAGCGAACGGATAATGATTATCGGCAAGACTGAAACATCCTATTTGAAAACCCTCCAGGAGAAAATAAAAGAAAAGCGAATTACGACAATTATGAGGCTCGGTACTCCCTGTATTATTGTTACAAAGAACTTGAAGATTGATAACAAGATTATTGAAGAGGCAAATAGAAAGAAAATTCCGATATTGAAGACCCCTTTATCAACTACTCCTTTTATCCATGCACTTTCCATCTATCTTGATTATAAACTTGCACCCAGTATTTTTATGCACGGAACATTAATGGATATCTATGGAGTAGGAGTTCTCTTCCTGGGGAAACCAGGAATTGGCAAAAGTGAGTGTGCCCTTGATCTTGTGGAAAGAGGACACAGACTTGTAGCAGACGATTTGGTAAAGATTGTTCGCCGGGGTGAAATGTTGATTGGGACCGGTGCAGAGAAGAGTGACCGATTGAAACATCATCTTGAGATTAGGGGTGTTGGAATAGTTGATATCTTTAGAATCTTTGGAGTAAAAGCAATTCGTTTGCGTAAGCGTATAGAGATCATTATTGAACTTGTATACTGGGAAGAAACGAAGGGCGAATACGAAAGGCTTGGTCTTGCCAAGAAGGTTAAGGAAATCTTGGGAGTCAAAATTCCCCATATCTTATTGCCACTCACACCAGGAAAGAATATTTCAGTAATTACAGAGGTTGTAGCAATGAATTATCTTTTGGAGTTGAGAGGAATAAATGCTGCACGTGAATACAATGAAGAACTGCAAAGAGTTCTTTTGAAGAAGGAATTGCCAAGCGTGCATTTTGATGAAGATATAGAGTAAGAAGATTTATGGCAAGGGAAAGGTAGAAATAGGGAATTGACGGTCAGAACTATGAGGTTATGAGATGGCTAAAAAAGACAATGATAATACAAAGGAAGGAGTTCTGGTATGATTAAGGGAATAATAATTGGGCACGGAGAATTTGCCCGAGCACTATTGAACACAGTAGAAAGGATTTTGGGTAAACAGGAGATGGTTGAGGTATTCTCCAATGAAAGACTATCATGTGAGTTACTTGCAGAAAATATAAAGAATTCAGTTGAAGTGGATGAGCAGGAAAAAATATTGTTTGTTGACTTACCCGGTGGCAGTTGTGCAATATCGTGTTTGAATCTTTTGAAAATTGATAAGAAATTGAAGATCTTATGCGGGGTCAACTTACCCATGCTCATAGAGTTTTTCCTTTTGCGTGAAAAATACACTGCTGAAGAACTGATACCAATTTTGCTGAAAAAGGCAAAGGATAATATCACCATCCTGGGAGGTAACTTTGAACACAATCGGTGAAGTCTTTGAAAATTCCGTAGAGTTTTTTCCGGATAGAATTGCCTTGAAAAAAGGCGATGTTGTTTATACCTATAAGCAGCTAAAAGGGCGCGTGCTTGCCTTGAAAAAGCATCTACTTGGATTGAAAATTTCTCCTGGTGACCGATTTGGAGTCCTTGGTGAAAATAGTCCGCACTGGGCAATAAGTTATCTTGCTATAAATAGAGCAGGGCTGGTATGCGTACCCCTTGATGTAATGCTGTCAGAAGGTGAGTTGTTGCATATTCTGCGTGAAAGTGGGGCAAAGGGGGTGATATGTTCAGATAATTACACCTACAAAGTTGAAGCCATAAAAGGTGAACTCAAAGACTTGAAATGGTTGATAAATATGAAGCAAATACCGCAGTTTTCTGAGACTAAAGAGGAGGTGGCTATTGATATCAATCCTGATTCTCTGGCGGTTCTTATTTTCACATCCGGTACTACAGGTTTGGCAAAGGCAGTAATGCTCAGTCATAAGAACATTATTGCTAATTTGCTGGCAATTGAGAAAGTCATTCCAGTATATGAAGATGATACCTTTGTGTCGGTCATACCAATGCATCATACTTTTGAGGCAACCTGTGGTTTTCTATATCCCCTGTACAGAGGTTCAGCCATATATTATCCACCAAGTCTAAAACCGAATGAGTTGATTGCTACAATGAAGGAAGCACGAGTAACCTGTTTAATCGCTGTGCCCTTACTATTTGAAAAATTTCTTGCTGGTCTTCATAGAAAAATTGCCAGTGCACCAATTCCTACAAAAGTTATTTTTTCGACAATTAGCGGAATATCTTCAGTGTTAAGGTTTTTGCGCAGACCATTATTTGGAAAGGTTAGAAAAGAAATGGGTTTGGGAAATCTGCGACTTACTGTTTCGGGTGGTGCAGCACTATCAACCAAAGTTGCCCGGGGATTAGAAATGTTGGGTATTCCAATCTTACAGGGTTATGGACTAACTGAATCAGCACCGGTTATTTCTGTGAATCCCCCTGAAAGACCTAAAAACAATTCAGTAGGAAAACCAATTCCCGGTGTTGAGGTAAAAATATATGAACCTGATGAAAATGGTATTGGTGAAATCATCGCCCGTGGTCCAAATGTCATGCTCGGCTATTACAATAATAAAGAAGCCACAGATGAAATCCTTAAACATGGCTGGCTCTATACCGGTGACCTCGGGTACATTGATAATGAAGGGTACATCTATATAACTGGAAGAAAGAAAAGTCTGATTGTGACTGCGACAGGCAAAAATATTATCCCTGAAGAATTGGAAGAAAAGTTGATTGCCAGTAAATGGATTAAGGAAGTACTCGTTGTACCCAGAATTGATCCTGCAACCAAGAAAGAAGAAGTCTGTGCATTAATTTTCCCAGACTATGAACTACTTGAGCAACATAGTATCAATCAAAATATCACCCTTGGTGTTTCTGATATTGAGAAGATATTCAGGGACGAGATTAAGAGGATAAACGAAGGTTTGATTACTCATAAACGTATAACGAAATTTGAAATCAGAGAAGAGGAATTCCCAAAAACAACAACCCAGAAGATAAAGCGCCATATGTTTATTGAGAGAAGCATCAAGGTTTGAGGTTTAGTTTTCTCGCTAAACTACGTTGCACCACTGGGGGTACAAGTTTAGAAATATCACCACCGAGAAAGGCAATTTCTTTAACCAGAGATGAGCTGATAAAAAAATATTTTTCGGAAGGCATAAGAAATAATGTATCAATCTCGGCATTCAATTTTCTATTCATCAGGGCAAGTTGAAACTCATAGTCAAAATCAGAAACTGCCCTGATTCCGCGGATAATTGTCTTCGCTGAGACTGATTTTACAAAATCAACAAGCAATGATGAAAATCCCTGAACAACAACCCTGGAGTTGTGTCGGTAAATGATTTTAATTATGGAAATTCTTTCCTCAAGGGCGAAGAGGGTTTGTTTGGGACCATTGCTTACGCCGATTATTACCTTATCAAAAATTTTTGTTGCCCGCTCAATAACATCAATATGGCCATAAGTAATTGGGTCAAATGTTCCTGCATAAACTGCTCTTTTCATGCCTGCCCCCTGTCATTATATTTCAATTTTAGAAATGATACTGAGGTATCACCATATCTTTTTTCTTTCAACACAATATATTCTTGTGGTATTACCAAGCGATTAAATCGTGCATATTCAGCTACTATAATACCTTGTTCTTCTATCAGTTGATAAAAACAGATTAACTTTAGAGTCTCAGAAACAAATTCTCCTTTGTATGGTGGATCAATGAATGCAATATCAAATTTTTCCCCACGGAGATATTTCAACGCAGGTCTGAAATCCTGTTTGATGACTTGTATTTTTTTCTGTAATTTTAGGTGCTTGATATTGTTCAGTAGTATTCTGGGATTTTTTTCAACAAAAACACAAGATTTGGCACCCTGGGACAATGCTTCTAATCCGAGGGCACCAGTACCTGCAAATATGTCTATTAGATTGGCATTGCAAATGTGGTCGCGCAGTATATTAAATATTGCGGATCGTACAATTGCCCTTGTTGGTCGCATACCGGACTTTGCGACTTTTAGATATCTACCCTTATTTAAACCTGCAATAATCTTCATCGTATTCAATAAACCCCGAATCACATTTGAAGTAATTCGGGGTTTATCTTAAAATTAAGTGCTCTGCTATTTTATTTCTACAATATTATTCTATCTACTTGATTATAGTCGGGGTGATGAATATCAATAGTTCACGGTCTTCATAGGTTGTGGTTGTCTCTTTGAAAAGCGCACCAATAATAGGAATATCTTTCAGGATTGGTATACCCCGAACATTCTTTGTCTCTTTTTTCCTGATAAAGCCACCGATGACGACAGTGTTTCCATCTTTTACAAGGACTTTTGAATCTGCTTCTGAGGTTGTAATAATGGGTCTTCCAGCCAGGGCTGATGCTTTGTCAAGTTCACTCACTTCGGCATGGATTTCCATAGTAATCTCTTCTAATGAATTTATGTGTGGTGTTACTTCAAGCTTGGTACCAACTGTGTAAAATTGAATTACTGTATTGCCTGCCAGATCTCTTGTAGGAATGCCAAAACGCTGGCCACCGAGGATTGATGCTTTTTTATTGTCCACTGCTGACACGCGTGGTGCTGATATTGTGTTCGCCTTGCCTTTTTCTTCAAGCAAATTGATTGTAGCAGAAACCTGTGCCAGTGAAGGAACGCTACCGATGTTGAAAACACCATATCCTGCAATTGCAGGATTGGCATTGCTTGTAAGGTCAGCGCGTATTAACCTGGTCTCCAACCCTTTGATAGTCCAGTCAATTCCCAAACCCTGGGATTGAGATGCATCAATATCTACAACCTTAGCCATAATTTCTACTTGCGGCGTTGGTGTATCAAGTAACTTTACCAGTTGTTTGATCTTATCATGAATGGGTTGCACCTCAGTTACTACAACAGAATTTGTTCTTTCATCAACATTTGCTTTCCCTTTTGGTGATAGCATAGCAGTAATCTTGTTTAACATTTCACCAGGGTTGGCAAATTCAAGTTTGTATATATTGGAAATCAGTGGTAGGTCAAAATCCTGTTTATCAAGATTATCGGCAGTATCCACACGGATAACTCCGGGGTCTTCACGATATGCATAACCAGCAGCACGAAGTATGATTTCAAGTGCCTGATGCCAGGGAACATTATGCAGTCTGACTGTTACTGTGCCTTTCACGTCTTTACCCGCAACAATATTTACGCCTGCGTACTCGGACAATGCCCTTAAGACCGTCAGAATATCAGCATTTTCAAGGTCAATACTAATTGGACGGCCGGTGATGCTGACGGGTGGTCTTGAGGTAGGAACAACTGGAGGGGGAGTTTCTGTTGAAACTGAAGCGACGGGTTGTGAAGCAACTGCCTGCCACTGCGGTATCGGTGCTGTGAGTCCGGTTAGCAATGTGACAACAAAATTATTCCCCTCAGTTGCAGTCAAAAAAGAATAGTCCTGATTCAGTTTTGCCACTACCCTAATAAGATCTGGTTGTCCGGCAAATCCGGTTACTGAAATATCCTTGATGCCGCCAGAATTAGGGCCGTAAGTCTTTCCAATCAGGGCACTTGATACTCCAGAACAATCAACTACCATCCGTGATGGATCTTTAAGACTAAACGCATTGGCAATGAATGGTCCATCCGCTTCAAGAATTAATTTTGTGTTTACTCCCTCAGATTTTACGATTACATCTTTAATAACTACTGCCTGCATTAGAGAGAGTATTGAGAGAATTGTCAACAAAAATCTCATAATTTACCTCCTTTCTTTTTCCTCTTCAAGCCTTAATTCATATTTTGTTACTACTCCCGCATGCATAATTTCAAAAATAATAGCCTGGTGATTGATCTCACTGACATGACCGCCTGCAACGCGGTCACCGCGTTTAAGAATATAACCGTTATCCTGGCCATCTTTTACTAAGGCATAATAACCACGATCTCCCCAGAGGACACCGATCAAACGCAGATTCTCGGGACTTAAATGACCAGTTTTTCCACCACCCAGTTCCATTCCCAATAGTGGAACAAATGGGTCTCTTCGTCCTGCCTGCTCATAACTGTACTTCTCAACAGGAAACAATGAGTCGCCGGATGGTGTTTGGTTAAAGATAATGAATAAAGAAAGAATACTACCGACGGCGTGGAGCACCACTTGGCACCTCCTGTTTTTTCGCAACTGTATAGGTGATTGCCTGCAATTCTGCTTCGGTACTGCGATCTTTACCGTGTGCAATTTTTATCCCTGGAACATTAACAATTCGTGATAGATTACCAATATTTGAAAGGAATTTGCCAAGTTGATGATATCCACATGTCACCTTGATTTGAACGGGTATTTCTGAATAGTTGGCTTTTGAAACTGGACCACTCGGTTTGAAAAGCAGAAAACTTACACCCGCCTTAGTTCCAGAATTGGATATTTGCTGGATCAACTTCGGAATTTCTTTCTCCTGTGGTAACATCTCTTTGGCGACTTCCCATTCAGCCTCAAGCCTGGCAATTCTTGCCTGCAATTCAGGCAGACGTGCCTTTGCTGCCTCAGCTTCTTGAACCTTAATTTGCAATGAATCCCTTTTTGCCTCAAGGCTTTTTATCTTTTTCTGGTTTGAGGTATATGGGAATCGGAAAAAGAGAATTAACACCAGGATCAGGATAATAAAAAACACAATTGTTTGCTGGGTCTTAGGTTCTTTCAAATTCATTTGGTACCTCCCGGGATTGTATCAATTTTAACACTTGCAGTAAGTGTAAATTCCATCATTTCCTGTTTTTCAACCGTCTTTTTCTCAAGGACCGTAAGATCAACATTTGCAATATAAGGGGATTCTTCTAAACGGTTCATAAAATCAGCAACCAGGAGATTTGAGGCTGTGGTTCCCTTTATATTTATGTTCTGTGCACTAACATTGAGCATGGTTAGCCAGGTAAATTCAGGAATACGTGCAGATACTTCATCAAGAATGTGGGCAATCAAAAAGCGATTTTGATTCAGTTCGCGAATAGGTGAAATGAGTGCCATTAACTCTTTTTCACGCTTTTTAAGACTATCAACTGTTGCAACATAGACTTTCAATTCATCAAGTCTTGTTCTCAGCTCAGTAATATTGCGATTTAGCCCACCCATCTTAGTTGATTGAATAATCAGAAAAAGTGCGATAATAATAACAACTACCGCAATTCCAAAAATATACAGTGCACCTAACTTAATGGATGGCAATTTGACTGCTGGTGCACCAGGTTTTGCGGGTTTGGCTTTTGCCGCCTTTGCCTTCTTAGGGCTTGGCGATAGGTCTATTTTTATCATTAGTCCCCCCTTAGTGCAAGACCAACTGCCTGGGTTAAAACCGGACCAATTATATCAACCCCTTCAGGTGCGAATATAGTGGGGTCATAAAGAATGTTTTTGAAGGGATTAAAGACTTCAACACTTACATTCAAGCGCCGTTTCAGATATTCAACAAGATTTGGTATCAATGCGCCACCACCGGTTATGAACATTCTATTAACCTTTTCTTCACCGGTCACAGTTGAAAGGAATTGTAGACTTCTCTCAATTTGCGTACTCAAATCATTAACAAATGACTCAAAAACACCCTGAATAGATTCCTGAGAAGCACCAACCGGAATCGTACCCTTCACTGCATTGGCTGCATCTTCGTAGTTGAATCCGATTTCCTTTTGCAGTTTGTTGATATATGAGTTTACTCCATAATAGACATCTCGTGCCAGTAATGAAGAGCCGCCTCTTACAACATTGATTACTGTCATTCCTGCACCAATGTTCAACAATCCAATTGATTCATCCGGACTTGGCTGATAATTATATTCGTATGCATTTTGAAGGGCAAACGCTGCAGTATCAATAACGACTGGATTAAGATTCAGGTCTTTTAACAGAGTACTCAGATTGCTAATCAATTCATTCTTGGCTGCGACCAGAACTACTTCTTGTTGGTTTTCGCCAAAGTTGGGATTTACAACATCAAAATCCAGGGTGACTTCATTTATGTCAAATGGCACATATTGTTCCGCCTCCCACTTTATCTGTTCCCTGGTTTCTGCTTCACTCAGACGGTCCATTACAATTCTTTTGATGATGACATCCCGTCCGGCAAGACCAATCACAACATCTTTGGTTGTGATATTGCGGGATTCAAGAAGGGTTCTAATTGAATCAAGAACTGCCTCTCGATCAATTATCTCGCCTTCTACAATTGCATCCGGCAATATCTTTGATATGCCATAGTTGATCAATTTTTTGGTCTTGCCTGGCGAAAGCTCAACGATCTTTGTTTGACTTGAACCAATATCAAGACCGATCACTCTTTTCTTTTTCCCAAACATATTCACTCCTTTGCTTTGTAGCCATATTCTTAAACTAACTGCACCCGGGGCTAATCCCCTTAAACAAATTTTAATATTATATATATAATTGCAAGAATGTCAAGAGGCAAAGTAATCATCATTGGTTTCCTGGCGAAAGTGAAAAAAAGGCTTTGTTTTTTGTAAGAATCTGTCATAATCACCCATTCTGATATGAAGACGAATTTTTTTCATCAAATCTATATAGAACTTTATATTATGGTAACTGACCAGGCGACCACCAAGTGCCTCGCCAGAATTGAATAAATGGCGCAAATATGCACGACTGAAGTTTCTGCAGGTGTAGCAATTACAGTTTTTATCAAGGGGGCTTTTGTCGTTTGCATGGCGACTGCTCTTGATTATTATTTTACCCTCTGATGTAAAAGCCATACCAGTTCTACCATTTCTCGTAGGCAGAACACAGTCAAACAAGTCTACACCCAAACTGACTGCCTCAAGAATGTCTTCTGGATAACCACAACCCATCAAATATCTAATCTTATTTTCAGGGATTACACTATTTACTTCATTGACCATTTCCATTGTCAGATTTGATGGTTCGCCGATCATCAAACCGCCAATCCCATAGCCAGGGAATTGTAATTCCAACAGGCGTTTGGCACACTCACAGCGAAGTTCTTTGAAGGTTGCTCCTTGTATAATTGCGAAAATGCGTGGTTTTTTTTTACCTTAAGACTTCTTTTTGCCCAGTTGATTGTTCTTTCTACAGCAATCCTTGCCTCAATGAATTCAGATGGGAATGGCGTAAAAAAATCAAGGCACATTGCAATGTCAGCGCCAAGATCTCTTTGTACCTCAATTGCGGTCTCAGGGGTGAGGGTGATTTTGGAACCGTCAATGTGTGAAAAAAAAGTTAAACAATCATCATTGACATTTCTCAATTCACTTAAAGAATATGCCTGAAATCCACCCGAATCGGTTAGAATTGTTTTTTCCCAGTTCATGAATCTGTGAATGCCACCAAGTTTTTTTATCAAGACAGTACCGGGTCTCTGCATTAGATGGTATGTATTGCAGACGATTATTTCCACACCGATTTTTTTCAGTTCTTCCGGACAGAGGGTCTTGACCGTTCCCTGGGTCGCAACCGGCATAAAGTTTGGAGTCGCGACTTCAGAATGTTTTGTTCTTAAAAGACCGAGCCGTGCCCTGGTATTTTGGTCTCTTTTCAGCACCTTGAACATATTGTTATAATATATATTATTTTCACTCTGTCAAGAACAATATGAATTTATGGGGCGAATTATGAAGCGGTTGCAATCTTGACAATCATTAATCCAAACTTTTGATTTAGAAATTTTATTGTATTTTGTTTATCTAGGGCTATCTTTTGCTTTTTTAAATGGGCATTTTTTGTTTATTTCATCACTTCCTGGCGAGAAAAATCTCGTTTCAGGGTAAATTCACTGATATCATAGGGTGGTTTTCCATTTGTGATATATTCAGATGCTACAAAACCAATTTCTGGACCAAGCATAAAACCATGACCACAAAAACCGCTGATTATCCATAGTCCTTCAATATCAGTCCTGTCTAATATTGGGTTGCCATCCGGAGTCATTTCATAACTGCCCGCCCACTGTCTGATTATTTTAATGTTCTCAAGTTTTGGAATCAACCTTGCCATCCTTCTTCCCATTTCTTTTATGAATTCAAATGAAGAACGGATATCATTACCCGGCACATTGGGAACTGGTGTAAAACATCCAATGATACTACCCTGTTTTGATTTCTGGTGAAAATAGCAACCATCAGGACGATAGTCAACTACCATTGGTTTGAAAAATATTTCAATTGGTTCGGTAATGAGTGATTCATGACGCTCAGCAAATACCGGAATATCAATGCCAAGAGATTTTGTAAATTCTCTTATAAATGGTCCAGTAGCATTTACTACAATTGGTGAATAATAGGTCTCGTTATTGACTGCAGTTATAGAAATAACCTTGTTTTTCTGGAAATTGATACTTTTCACTTCACAATGGGTAAAAATTTTCCCTTTCTGCTTTATCTTTTTTGCATAGGCATCAACCACTAAGAATGGATTTGCCTGGGCATCGCTTGGGCAGTAGGCACCACCAAGTAATCCTTCAGTATTGATACCGGGCACAATTTTTTCTATGGTTGGAACATCAACATATTCCACATCCAGGCCCATCTTTTTCTGTAATGCAATCAGATTCTTATAGATCTTTTCTTTTTCCTGAGCGTGTGCCAGAAACAAATAGCCATCTTGTTCAAATTCCACATCTGTTTCTAATTCATCGTTCATTGCTTTGAATTTTTTTACTGATTCCATGGCTACCTTGATACTCAATTCTGTTGAGAATTGTTGTCTTATTCCGCCAATACATCTGCCTGTAGACCCTGCAGTAAGATAGTCTTTTTCAAAAAGAAATACCTTTAAACCTTTTTTTGTGAGATAATAACCTGTGGCACAGCCTATAATACCACCACCAATTACTATGACATCAGCAGTATTCATGATTAAATCTCAAATCCCAAGCCCCAAATCACAAACAATATTTAATCTTCAATGTCTAAATTCTAAGCAATAATTAACATCCAAGTTACTATTTTCCGCAGACCTCAGACTGTCTGGTAATGGAAATTTGAAATTTACCTGGTAATTGGGATTTGGATTTTTGGAACTCATTATTTTAGGCATTTTCTATAATCCGTACATCGCAATTATCTCATCTTTTTTCTTTCCCAGAATTTTATATTTCTCGCCAATCTTCTTAAATGCCTCAATCGCTTTATCAAGGTGTTCTTTTTCATGGACTGCCGAAATCTGAACTCTTATTCTCGCCTGCCCTTGCGGAACAACTGGATAGAAGAAACCAATGACATAGATACCTTCGTTATACAAATCTCGTGCCATATCTTGGGCAAGTTTTGCATTATAAAGCATTATTGGGACTATTGGATGTACACCTTCTCTGATATCAAGCCCCGCCTCTTTGATCTTTGCCCTGAAATATTTTGTATTCTCTTCTAATTTGTCCCTTAGTACAGTTGTACTGGCAATAAGGTCAACCACCTTGTTTGCTGCCGCAACTACAACCGGGGGAATTGTATTTGAAAATAGATAAGGCCGGGCACGCTGACGGCACATCTCAACAATTTCTTTACGACCACTTACACACCCGCCTGATGCGCCACCCATTGCTTTGCCAAGGGTTGTGGTAATGATATCAATCTTGCCAACTACACCACAATGCTCATGAGTTCCCTTGCCATTCTTACCAAGAAATCCTGTAGCATGTGAGTCATCAACCATCACCATTGCATTATATTTTTCTGCCAACTCACAGATTTTATCAAGGGGTGCAATATCACCATCCATTGAAAAAACACCGTCCGTAATGATCATTCGGAATCTGCAATTCTGAGTTTCCTGTAGTTTCTCTTCCAGGTGTGCCATATTCAGGTGTTTGTAATTGAAGGTCTGGGCTTTGCACAGTTTCATACCATCAACAATCGACGCATGAACAAGTCGATCTGCAATCATTGCATCTTCTTTATCCAGTACTACATCAAATACACCCGCGTTTGCATCCATACAGGATGGGAATAGAACCGTATCTTCAGTGCCTAAAAATTCCGTAAGTTTTCGTTCAAGCTCCCGATGGATATCCTGGGTTCCACAGATGAACCGAACTGAAGACATTCCATAACCTCTATTCTCAAGTCCTTCGTGTGCTGCCTTAACAACTTCAGGATGGCTTGACAATCCAAGATAATTATTTGCACAGAAATTTATAACTTCCTTTGGTGGTGAACCAGCAGGGTATTCTACTTTTATATATGCTGACTGGGGGGAAGTAATATACCTTTCCTCCTTAAATAAGCCTTTTTCTCTTATTCCTTTCAATTCGCTGGCAAACAATTCTCTGGTTTTTGTATCAAATGCCATACTGCCTCCTTTTCATTTTCAGATATCAAGCTTTACGAATTCGCCAAGCAATTTAATAATATTGTTAACGCTATCAAATGCATCGGTTGTTGCTTTTTCATCAGGAATTTTTATGTTGAATTTTTTTTCTAAGAAAGTCTTCAGTGAAACCATTGAAAAAGAATCAACAATGCCACTGGAGATCAAAGGGGTATTCTCTGTGATCTCCTGATCTGAATCTTCATCCAGATATTCTTTTTTCACATAATCAATTATCATTTTTTTCAAATCTTCAGCCATTTTTCTCCTTTCCATCCTCTATCCGAAAAGAGAGAACAAAGGTGAGGATGAATAGTTAATCATTCTCCAGTGTGGAGAGGTCACCAATTTCTTCACCCCATTCTTTTGCCCTTAATAACCGCCGCATTATCTTACCACTGCGGGTTTTCGGGAGCGAATCAACAAATTCAATCTCCTGGGGCATTGCCAGGGGTGATAGTTTTTTTCTAATGAAATTCATTATATCAAGTTCCAGGTCATTACTGGGTTCGTAACCAGGTTTCAGGGCTACAAATGCCTTTACTACTTCCATATTGACCTGGTCAGGTTTTCCTACCGCGGCTGATTCAGCAACTGCTGGGTGTTCAAGCAAGGCAGATTCAATCTCAAATGGTCCAACAAGATGACCAGCAGTATTTATTACATCATCATCCCGACCAATAAACCAGAAATATCCTTCATTATCAAGGTAAGCCCGGTCACCGCATATATACCAGCCATTTTTGAATTTATTATTATAGGTTTCTTTGTTGTTCCAATAGGTTCTCATCATTGATGGCCAGCCTGGTTTTAAGGCGATCAATCCAATTGAGCCTGGGGTATCTATTGGTTCATATCTTTTCGGGTCAACAACAACTGCGACAATACCAGGAAATGCCTTCCCCATTGAACCAGGTTTTATCTTCATCCCCGGATAATTGGATATGACAATGGAACCAGTTTCAGTCTGCCAGTATGAGTCGTGGAACGGTAAACCAAACGCCTTTTCGGACCAGATAACGGCCTCAGCATTTAAAGGTTCACCCACGCTCACCAGATGGCGTAAGGATTTTAAATTGAATTTTTTGACAACTTCTTCACCTTCCTTCATCAGAAGTCTGATTGCTGTCGGGGCACTATACCAGACGGTTACCTTGTGTTTTTCAATAAAGGCATACCATTTTTCAGTATTAAACCCAATATCGTATACAACCTGGGTAATGCCGTTTGACCAGGGGCCAATTATGCCGTAAGATGTTCCGGTAACCCAGCCGGGATCTGCTGTACACCAGTAAATGTCGTTCTGTTTCAAATCAAGAACCCATTTGGCAGTGATATATTGGGCAATGATTGAGGAATGAACATGAAGTGCACCTTTTGGTTTGCCTGTAGTACCAGATGTATAATGTAGTACCGAAGGTGTTTCTCTATCCACAGGGTAGATACTGAATTTTTCAATTCGCTGGTATGCATCCATACTGAATTCAATCTCGCGCCCTTCAAGGGGCTTGCCTTCATTGTGTAAAACGATGATGAATTTCAATTCAGGTAGTTGTGATTTGATTTTCCGCACTTTTGATAAATGTTTGCGGGTCGTTATTATGGCAGTGGTTTTTGCATCATCAAGTCTCGTGAATAATGCCTCTTCACCAAATGCGGAGAAGAGCGGCTGTACTATAAATCCTGCCTTGAGAATGCCAATGAAAGAAATGTATAGTTCAGGGATGCGGTCCATAAAGATGCACACGCGTTCACCAGGTTTTATTCCCAGTGAAGTCAAAAAATGGGCAAATTTGTTGCTATTTATACGAATGTCATCATAGGTATACTTTTTCACTTCACCGCTGAACCCCTGCCATACCAGGGCTATCTTAGTGCTCATTCCCAATTCACAGATACGGTCACTGCAATAATATCCGATATTGTATTTACCGTTTTTACCATAATCCAATTCTTTTTCACTCTGTTTCCAATCAAAATTTTTGTACCTTTCTTCATATGAGCCAATGTTAAACATCAAAAAACCTCCTGCTTATCTTCAATTATTGCAATTGCACAGGCATACTTCTTTGAATTGCCTGCACAGGTATGTATAATATTTTTTTCACTCAATCTTTGCCTGAGCGATTCTGAAATATTTACTTCATCATTTTCTAATTTTATCTTATGCCATAAAAAACCAAAATACAATCCCTTACCAAGCGCCTTCAAAACTGATTCTTTCAAACAGAATTTGATACTTGATAACAGGGGGTTGTTTCTTGTATTTTCTATTTCCTGGGAATTGAATACCTGTTTTAGAAAATCATCAGAAACTTTTGAAAATCGGCTGATTTCAATCAGGTCAATGCCGATGCCCTTTATCATCAGTGATTATGGATATAAAAGAATTTTACCACAATTACCGCTTTCCATCAATTCCATTCCCTTCTGAAATTCTTCCAGGCGCAACCGATGGGTGATGACAGGATCAAGGTCAAGTCTGCCAGATGCGAGGAATCTTGTGCTCTTATACCAGGTTGAAAACATTAGCCGGCCATTTATTCCCTGAATTGTAAAGTACTTGAAAACAATTTCTGCAAGGTCTATTTTGAGGGGTCGGTCTGGAATTCCCAAGATAGAATACCTGCCACCAGGTCTTAGACTTTTCAATCCTTCAGTAATTGCGGTTTGATTGCCCGACATTTCAAGTACTACATCTACGCCTTTACCATTGGTATTTTGCATTATTGAATCAATGATTTTGTTTTTCTTTGGGTTCAAAACAATGTCTGCTCCTATCTTTTTTGCCATTTGCAATCTGAATTCATTTATTTCTGTGGCGATTATTTTGGTTGCACCGCAGATTTTGCAGACCGCAATAGACATAAGTCCTATCGGGCCGCAACCAGTGACCAACACCGTGTTGCCAGCAATATCACCGGCGAGAACAGTGTGGATTGCATTGCCCAGTGGTTCCATCACCGAAACATAATCATTGGGTATTTTATCCTCAATGACCCAGGCATTGGTTGCTGGAATAACTGCATATTCAGCAAATACCCCATCAACATCAACACCAAATATCTTTACATTCTCGCAGATATGTCCAAGTCCATTCCGACAGAGAAAACAATATCCACAGGCAATATGGGTTTCCGCAGAGATAATGCTGTCTTTTTTAATATGCGGGACATTGGCGCCAACTTCAACAACCTGTCCGCATAATTCATGCCCCATAATCTGAGGAACTCTTTTTATTCTTTTTTGTGCCCATTCATTCCATTGGAAGATATGGAGATCAGTTCCACAGATTGAAGTTGCTAAAACTTTTACCAGAACCTGGTCAGGCCCTGGTGTCGGGATTGGTACATCAATTAATTCTGCGCCGGGTTCAGATTTTGTTTTAACTACTGCTTTCATCATTGCCATGGGCAATTATAATAAAAAAAAATCAAAAGTCAAGCCAATGTTCTTCTTACTTCGCTATTTCTATTGCCCTGGTCTCGCGCACCACGGTCACCTTTATCTGGCCAGGATATTGAATTTCTTTTTCAATCCTGCGGGCGATGTCATTTGCCATATTTGTCACTTCAGTATCTGAAACCGCTCCGGGGTTGACCATTACGCGCACTTCACGACCTGCCTGAATCGCATAGACCCTATCCACACCATTGAAAGATGAAACGACTTCTTCAAGTGCCTTTAATCTCTTAATATATGCCTCAATGGTTTCTCGTCTTGCACCGGGCCTTGCGCCTGAAATTGAATCCGCAATCTCCACAATGAACGCATAAGGAGTGTTTGGCATACTTTCCTCATGGTGGGCAGCAAGGGCATTGACTATGGTGTCACTTTCATTAAACTTGGCCGCAAGTTCTGCCCCGATCTCGGCATGAGAACCTTCCATTGTGACATCAGCAACCTTTCCCAGGTCATGCAATAATCCTGCTCGCTTTGCAATGACCGGGTCCAAGCCCAACTCCTGGGCAATGAGGGCAGAAAGGAAGGCAACTTCTTTTGAGTGTTGCAATAAATTCTGACCATAACTTGTGCGAAACCGCATTTTGCCTAAATGTCTTACAATCTCCGGTGCCAGACCAATTATTCCCAATTCCAGACAGATTTCTTCACCAGTATTTTTTATTGTCGTTTCAATTTCTTTTTGCGCATTCTTCACAACTTCTTCGATGCGTGCCGGATGAATTCTGCCGTCGGAAATCA
This sequence comes from bacterium, assembly GCA_049700315.1. Lineage (GTDB taxonomy): Bacteria > Hydrothermota > Tepidihabitantia > SM23-42 > JAOAFX01 > JAOAFX01. The sequence goes on along the minus strand of JBNAVN010000003.1, from coordinate 41,778 downwards.
ATTTTGACATTGCCAGGCGGGCAATCTCTCTTCGTACCGGGTCAAAGCAGGATAAGGAAATGGTTTCTGGTGTATCATCTATGATTACCTCAACGCCGGTTAAATTTTCAAATGCCCGAATGTTTCTACCTTCTCTGCCGATGATCCTTCCTTTCATTTCTTCTGAAGGGATTGATACAACCGAGATTGTTGATTCTGTAGTATGACCTGTCGCGCACCGCTGGATTGCCTGGATAATGATCTCACGCGCAGTCTCATCCGCCTTTTGTCGTGCCTCTTCTTTTATGCGATTCAACAGGGCAGATGCCTCGTGTCTTGCCTCATCCTCCAGGTTTTTCATCAAGGCGGTTTTGGCTTCTTCCCTTGAAAGATTGGCAATTTTTTGTAGTGCTTCGGTTTCCTCTTTGATCAACTGGTCAAGTCTTTCTGATTTTACCTGGATGATTTTTTCTCTATTCTGCAGGTTATGTTCTTTGTTTATCAGTTCTTTTTCTTTATCAATGATAAGCCTTTCACGCCTTTCAAAACTGTTTTCTTTTTCCAGTAAACGTCTTTCCGCTTTTTCAATCTCCCTTCGGCGGTTCAGGGTTTCTTTTTCAAAATTTAACTTTTCCTGATACCAGTGTTCTTTTGCAGCAATTTCAGCCGACTTACGATAATTCTCTGCCTCTTTTTTTGCATCCTCAATTATTTTTCTTGCTTCATCCTGGGCACTGATTATTTTTGCCCGGTTATACCTGAGATAGAAATAAGCAACAAGAATTGCTTCTAAAGCCAGAATAATTATGGCGATTATTAGCACTGTCATATAAACCTCCTTGGACCTGGGGCTGATAATTATCAGCCCCAGGAAAATCTTAGAAAGTTCCCCGCGTATGCCGTGTGGGAAAAAGTCTTTGAACCCAGGGTTAAAGTGGGCGCCTGTCAACTACAGGAAAACCTGTAGCCGAACTTGGCTCCCAAACGATGGGTGTTGGCTCAAGACTTAATGCCCATCACGAGCATCGCAGGGAACGAATTAAGTAATTACCTCATCAATCTTGAGGATCAACGTATTAATTCTTTGTTCCAATTCCAAATTTTTCTTGCTAAGATGCTCTTCTTTCTGCAGATACTCATCAACCAAATTCAAACAGGCGAGCACGGCAATCTTGGTGGTTGATGGCAGGGGAAATTCACGGTGAATATCCCGCATCTTCTTATCCACAATTTCGGCTATTTTCTTAATTCGTTCCTCGTCCATATCTTCGGAGGTTATCCGATAGTCATTTCCGAAGATATTGACCACAACTTCGTTGGCTTGACTTTTTTTCAAGATTGCTCCTAATGCCTCTGCAAAATCAGACTCTCAAAAGATACACTCATAATGTCATTGTATCAATCTTTTCAATCAGGCCGTCAACCCGTTTTCTTACTTCTTCTTCTTTCTCTTTCAATTGTCTATTTTCTTCTTCAAGTTCACTGATCTTTTGTTTCAATTCATTTATCAAATTTATTAACCTATCAACTTTTTCTTCAAGTTTTGCTATTCCGTTCAATTTGTCTCCTTTGTTCTCAAAATAGCCCCAAAATTACCTGAGACCTCATCAACTATTTTTTTAACAAACCGATCAACTTCTTCATCGGTTAAGGTCCGGTCCGGCGCCTTGAAAAATAGTCTGAACCCCAAATTCTTTTTGTTTGAGGGCAGATTCTTACCTTTATAATAATCAAAGAGTATAATTTTGTCAAGGATTGGACCAGCAACGCGTGCGATAAGATCTTTTACCTGAGGCACTTCAGTGGTCTCATCAAACAAGAAGGCAAGGTCACGAATATTCGCAGGAAATTTTGGTGGCGGATTATAAAATGGTTCATTAACAAGCGAAAGTATCCGGTCAATTGATAATTCAAAAAAGAAGAATTCACGCTCACAGAATTCCGGGGCAATGATGCCCAGGTATCCGAGGTCTTTGTCAGAAAACAGGATTCTTGTTACCTGACTGAATCCTGATTGTCTATGGTGAACAAAGCGAATTTCCCTTATTCTCAATGCTTCAAAGATCATCTCTACTGCACCTTTGGCATCATAATAGTTTAGAATTTGATCGTTCTTTTCCCAGAAATTCGGGTAACGTTCACCACCCATAATGACACCAAGCCTTTTTTCCTGGAATGGTTCACCACCCAGGAGTATGTTTCCAACCTCAAAGAGTTTTAGTGAGTAATTTCCCTTTGAGAGATTGTATTGGACTGCATCAAGTAATCCTAAAAACAGAGTGGGTCTTAATGCATCAAAACGTTCATTCAACGGATTCTTTAATTTGACAAACTCACTGTATCCAAGTTCGCTCAACCTTTGACTGGACACAAGTGAGAGATTATAGGTTTCACTGAAACCAAGTCCAATCATATATGATTTCAGGAATTTAACGAAGGTTCTGCTCTTATCATAGATTTTAGTAACAGCCCAGCGTCCAGGCAGGACATCAGGAATATTCATATAACCATATATCCGTGCTACCTCTTCATATAGGTCTTCGGCAATCTGGAGGTCATAACGATAATGAGGGATTTTCGCCTTGAGTTGATTTTTACCGGTGATTTTGATTTCTGACTTATTCAATATGTTCTTTATTTCATCACTGCTTAATTTTAGAGAAAGTATGGTATTCAAATGATTTCGGGAGAATGGTATTATCCTTGGTTTTGCTTTTTTCCCGGTACCAATGAATCTTGATTCCTTTGCACCTGCACAGGTTTTAAAATCTTCACTGGTTATTCTTGATACTTCATCAACCATTGATAAATCTGCACCGCGTTCAAACCTCATAGATGCCTCGGTCTGAATACCCAGACGTCTTCTTGTGTGGGCAACGCGCTGGGGATTGAAAAAAGCACTTTCTAACAATATGCGTCGGGTTGAGTGCGTGATCTGGGAACACCGGGCACCGATTATGCCTGCAAGGGCAACCGGTCCGTTTTTATCAGCAATTACAAGATCGTTTTCATCTAACTTGAAGACGGTTCCTTCAAGGGTTACAAACTGTTCATTTTTCTGCGCCCGTCTGATTACTATGGGCTCTTTCAATAAATCAAGGTCAAATGGATGCAAAGGTTGACCAAAGAGTAACATATTGATGTTTGTGATGTCAACCACATTGTTTATACCTTTCATTCCCATACAGGAAAGGCGCCATTTTATAGAAAATGGAGACTCCGCAATTCTTACATCTTCAAATATTCTTGCCGTATATCTTGGACAACCGTCCAGGTCTTTGATATTTACCCAGGATTTGTCAATGTGATTTATCTGGTCAGGGATTTTTTCTTTACAGACAAATTTTATCCCCAGTCCTAAACTGAATTCCCGTGCCAGTCCGGTTACCGACAAAAGGTCTGGACGATTCGCACTGACTTTTACATCCAGAACGATATTGTCATACACATCCACAAAATCTTTTCCTTCCATTCCCTTATCCAGGACAATGACACCCGTTGATTTTTCTGCAATGCCCATTTCTTCGTCGCTCACAAGCATGCCATTTGATTTAATACCATCAAAGTTTCTTTCTCCAACAGTCTGGTCTTTAAATTTCTTTCCTGCGGGTACTACAAACACAAGATCATTCAACTTGATGTTGGTTGCAGATGTAACAATCTGATGGTGTGCATGAGTTTTGATATCCAGTATTTGTAAATTCTTTAAAGTAGGGTGGGGTGTGATTTTAAGAATTTTACCAATGATAATATCTCCGGGACAATAATTGTACTGCTGGACAATCTCCATTCCAAGATTGTTCGCGGCATTCTCCAGTGCTTTCACATCAAGTTTTGAATTGAGCAATTCCTCAAGCCACTTAACAGAAACTAACATTCCTTCTCCTATTTACACTTTCGTTTTCTACCTTTGCCATCATATTCTTAAAACTGTTCCAAGAATCTCATATCATTATTATAAAAAACCCGTATATCATCTATCAGATATTTAATAATGGCGACTCGTTCAATGCCCATACCCAGGGCATAACCAGAATATTCCTTTGGTGAAATCTTCACATTCTTTAAGACCTGGGGATGGACCATTCCACATCCTAACATTTCCAGCCAACCGGTATTACCACAAACCGGACAGCCTTCACCCTGACAAACTGAACAACTTATCGCGAGTTCACCAGAAGGTTCGGTGAATGGAAAGAAACTCGGTCTGAGTTCGTATTTCGTTTTGGGACCAAAAATATGTCTCACGAACTCACCGAGTAGCCATTTCAATTCGCCAAAGGATACACCTTTATCAACATACAAAACCTCAACTTGATGGAATACCGGTGAATGACTTGGATCAAATGGATCAAATCTGTAGCATCTTCCCGGACAGATGATTTTGATCGGTGGTTTTGTCTTTTCCATTACCCTTATCTGGACCGGTGAGGTATGGCTTCTCAACAAAAGTTCATCTGAGATATAAAGACTTGAAAAATTGTCTCGTGCTGGATGGTCTTTGGGTATGTTCAATGCTTCAAAGTTGTACCAGTCATATTCAATCTCTGGACCTGAGGCAACAACAAAGCCAAGGTTTTCGAAAAATGATTCTATTTCATCAAGGATTAATGAAATGGGGTGACGATGTCCAACATAACCCATTCTACCGGGTAATAAGGGATCAATTCTCGGGACTGTGGTTTGGGCAAATTCTGTTTGTCGTGTACTCAGGATTTCATTCAATCTTGACTTCAGGACATTTATCTCGCTGCCTATTTTTCTTCTTTCCTCAACGGGCAGATTCACAAGTTCTTTGATCAATTCATTTAACATACCTTTTCTACCCAGATACCTGATCCTGAATGCTTCAAGGGTCTTTGTATCCTTAATATTATGCAGTTCGTTTTCAATCGTTGCCTTAATTTCTTCTAATTTTTTTTCCATTTTCTGTCTATGCCTTTGGCTGTTCCTTAATTGCCTTACAGGCTTCAACCAGGGAATTGAATTCCTCAGGATGCTCATAAGCGAGCATTGCCAGGGTTTTGCGATCAATCTCTATGTTGTTCTTCTTCAGAGAATTAATAAATTCAGAATACTTTAATCCTTTTTCCCTTAAGGCTGCATTTATCCTTGTGATCCATAACGCCCTGAAAACCCTTTTTTTCCGTTTTCGTTCTCGATAAGCAGAGAGCCATGCCTTCATTACCTGTATTCTCGCAGTCTTATAAAGGCGGTGCTTTGCTCCCCAATATCCTTTTGCTGCCTTAAGCCATTTTTTTCGACGTTTTCTCGTATATGGTGCATTCTTTGTTCTTGGCATCTGTCATGCTCCTTTCTTTAAATTCTTTTTCTGGATTGCCTGAAATTTCAGTTTTCGGGCATTCCGAGAGATTATAACCATAACACAAATTCTGTCAAGGCTGTAGCAACCGAACCTTGCAATCTTGGCGCAAAACTGTACACCAGGTGCAACAGGATTGTTCCTTGTGCAAAATTCAAGGTTGGTTGCGACAGAACAATCTATCTAAAGTCCTTATATCTTTTGAGATCTGCCTTGGACACCGGGGTTAGTTTTGAAAGCCTCCTCTTGCGTTTTCTTGATTTTCCTGTTAAAAGATGCCTTTTCCCTGATTTCCAGCGCAGAATCTTACCATTCTTTTTTATCTTGACCCGTTTTAGCCAGCCTCTCTTGGTTTTCAGTTTACTCATTCCTTGTTCTCCTTTCTTGTTCTTTGTGGAATCAAAGTCACTGAAATAGTCTGTTCTTCCTGTTTTGGCGGTGCTTCTTCCTTGGCCATAGCCTGGAGATCATTGATCACCCTTTCAACCAGATTCATACCTAAATGTGCATGGATTAACTCTCTGCCGCGCAGTCTGAGTTTCACTTTTACACGGTCGCCTCTCTCCAAAAATTCCTTTATCTTGTTCATTTTCACCTGATAATCATGGTCTGATATCTTCATTGACATACGCATTTCTCGGACCTGAGTCTGATGTTGATGTTTCCTTGATTCCCGTTCCTGTCTTTTCTTTTCATAAACATATCGTCCGAAATTCATTAAACGACAAACTGGTGGTTGGGCATCAGGTGCAACCTCCACAAGATCAAGTCCGCGTTCGCGGGCAATGCGCAGGGCAATTGAAGTATCAAAGATACCCATATACTGACGATTTTCATCCACCAGTTTGACTTTTTCGGTTCTTATTTCGGTATTGACCCTTGGTAGATTTTTAATCTTCACCCCCTTGTTCTGAATCACAAAGATTGAAGAAATCTTTCAATTTCATTTCGCCGAGGTCACCGCGTCCCCTTTTTCTTACAGAAATGGTCTTTTTCTCAACTTCTCTGGGACCAACAACAAGGATGTACGGAATTTTTTTGACCTCTGCTTCTCTGATACGATAGTTTATTTTCATAGATTTACTATTTAACTCTACCCTTAAACCACGTTTCAGAGCCCGATTATACACATCCCGGGCATAGGTGTTTTCCTTGTCCGTTATGGGCATTACCACCACCTGGACCGGCGCAAGCCAGAAAGGAAATGCACCTGCATAGTGTTCAATCAGGGTTCCTATGAACCGCTCCAAAGAACCGTACAAAGCACGATGGATAACCACAACCTCTTTGTGCTGTCCTTTTGCATCCATATATTCAATGCTGAATCGCTTGGGCAGATTGAAATCAAACTGGACCGTAGTTGCCTGCCATGCACGACCCAGTGCATCAAGGATATTGATATCAATCTTGGGACCATAAAATACTGCCTCTCCTATTTGAACTTTGTATTGCAATTTCACTTTCTTTAATGCAGATATCAAACCATTCTCTGCCCTTTGCCATTCTTCATCAGAACCCATAAACTTCTCTTTATTTTTTGGATCACGCACTGATAAATTCACCTGAAAATCTTCAAAGCCGAATTTTTTGAAGATCGTCAGGGTCAATTGGAGGATTTTTACAATCTCTTCTTCAATCTGGTCAGGTCTGCAAAAGATATGGGCATCATCCTGGGTAAAACCTCTCACCCTTAGCAAACCATGCAGGGTTCCCGAAAGTTCGTTTCTATACACGGTTGCCAGTTCTGCATATTTTATAGGCAGTTCTTTATAACTTCTTACCTTTGATTTATATATGAGAATATGACCCGGACAATTCATAGGTTTTAGGACATATTCTTCATTTTCAACCGGTAAAGTGAACATCTTATCCCGGTAAAAATCATAGTGTCCAGAAGTTTGCCATAGATTGCTTCGGGCAATGTGGGGAGTGGCAATCAATTCATAATCATTTTTCAGATGTTGTTTGATCCAGTATTCTTCAATCAATCTTCTTACAATCGTACCTTTTGGATGCCAGAAAACCAACCCTGCGCCCGCTTCATCAAAAATTGAAAATAATTCAAGTTCAGTTCCTAATTTGCGGTGGTCCCTTTTCTGTGCTTCTTCAAGTTTGTGTAGATAATTCTTCAATTGTTCACTTGAGGTAAACGATATGCCATATATTCTTGAGAGCATAGGCAATCTTGAATCACCGCGCCAGTAAGCACCAGCAACGCTGAGAAGTTTGAATGCCTTGACAAGTCCGGTCCTTGGAATATGCGGGCCACGGCAGAGGTCAACAAATTCTCCATTGCGATAAAGGCTTATTTCTTTATCATTTATTTCTTTGACCAGTTCCACTTTGTAATATTCACTGCGGCGCGAAAAAAATTCAATCACTGCCTCTTTGGTCATTACAATCCGTTCAAATGGTATATCTTCTTTGATTATCTCAGACATTTTCTCTTCTATTTTTGCAAGGTCTTCAGTGGAAAATGGACTCGGACGGTCGAAATCATAGTAAAAGCCCTGGTCAATTGCAGGACCTATGGCAAGTTTCGCATCAGGGAACAGGATCTTTACTGCCATCGCCATTATATGAGAAGTTGAATGCCAGAAGATTTGCTGTCCTTCAGGGTCACTGGATTTGATCAATTCTACTTCGCAGTTCTCGGTGATGGGTATATTCAGGTCTTTCAATTCTCCATTTATCCGAGCCGCAATATAATCCTTATCCGTTATTAAATCCGCAATCTTCTTACCTGCCTGGACTTCCATTATGCTGCCATTAAGCTTAATCTTCAACATAGTCAATTATAAAGCATTTTTTACTTTTGTCAATGGGTTGGTTTAACTTGTTCTATTGATTTTTGTCCGAAATTCTATATAATAATCAAAAAGAGGAGAAAAGTGAAAAGAGACCTCACTTCAATCTTTGATTTGAGCCGGGATGAAATCTATAAGATATTTGATGTTACCCGGGAACTGAAAGATAAACAGAAAAAAGGAATTGAACACAAGATTTTGAAAGATAGAACCCTGGCAATGATATTTGAAAAGCCATCATTGAGGACCAGGGTAACATTTGAGACTGGTATGACCCAGCTTGGTGGTCATGCCATATATCTTGCACCTGCTGATATACAATTAGGGAAAAGAGAAACTGTAAAGGATGTGGCAAAGAACCTTTCACGGTGGGTTGATTTGATTATGGCAAGGGTGTATAGCCATAATCATATCAAAGAGCTTGCTGAAAATGCAAGTGTACCGGTGATAAATGGGTTGTGTGATCTTGAACACCCATGTCAGATACTCTGCGACCTTTTTACTGTGATTGAGAAAAAAGGTGATTTGAACAAGATTACCCTGGCATATGTTGGCGATGGCAATAATGTATGTAATTCCTTTGTAGCCGCATCAGCGTTGCTCGGTTTTCCTATGAAGATTGCCACGCCCAATGGATATGAACCAGACAAGGAATATTTGAAGAAGGCAAAGAATGTGAAAATAACCGATAATCCAGCAGAGGCCGTAAAGGATGCAGATGTTATCTATACTGATGTCTGGGCATCAATGGGGCAGGAGTCAGAGGCAGAGCAGCGTAAGAAAATATTCAAGCCCTTTCAGTTGAATAGTATGCTGCTAAAAAATGCAAAGAAAGATGATTACATAATAATGCATTGTCTTCCTGCACATAGGGGAGAAGAGATTACTGATGAGGTGATTGATGGGTCGCATTCAATTGTTTTTGATCAGGCAGAAAACCGTTTGCACATACAAAAGGGCATAATGGTATTCTTATGCTCAAAATCCTGAAATCAATTTTAGGATTTTTCACCTTAGAACCTGCACGCAAGATTCTGGCATTATTATTTGCCTTTGGACTATGGCTATTTGTCGCAATTGATGGCAGATATAGTTATGAACGGGAGATCTTAGTCAAATATACGAGTCTGCCGGAGGCTTATATTATCACCGATTCATTAACAAAATTGAAGATTTCGTTTAGTGGTAAGGGAAAGGCGCTTTTCGGGATCTGGGCAAATCCACCAGAAGCAGAGTGTAATCTTTCTGAGGTAGTGCCAGGGAAGAATGTCATTTCTACAAAGGATCTTGCAATGCCATTAGAGGATGTGTTGGTAAATTATGGTGCGAAATTTATCAATGTTGAGGTTGATGAGAAAGTTAGCAAAACTGTCAAGCCATTGATTCCGATCAAAGGAGTTCTGAAAAATGGATTTTCAATATCAACGATTGAATCGCTTGATACTATCCAGATAACAGGACCAAAGAAGATTTTGCAGAAATTGAATGAAGTAAGTGTTGAATCCCTGGATGTGAAAAATCAGTCTGCAACTTTTGAAAAAACCCTTAAACTTGATCCGGTATCCAGTTTGATCAAGTTTTCAACTGAAAATTTAAGAGTAAGAGTAGTAATAGATACATCAGACCAGAGGATATTTACAAATGTTCCAGTGAATATCTTGAAAAATGCCGGGCAGAAGATCTGGATTTCCAATCAATCCATAGACACGCTTATTGTTCAGGGAGCGCGCAGCCAGGTCAGTGGTTTGATAAAAGAAAACATTGGATTGCGCATTAAGACGACGGACCTTGTAGGTGGTGAATACGATCTTTCACCAGAAATCATCCTGCCTGAATTCTTAAGCTCGGTTTATATCAAGCCCCAGCGTATTAAAGTCGTTGTTTATTAATTCACAACAAAAGAAGTACGAGCTCGCAGACAAAGGCGCATAGCGCCAGGATCAAAAAAAAGTTAGTTAAATCTGCGGGCCCACCTGATGATTCAATAGTAATTGTTTTTATTCCTAAATTTTTTGCCATTTCTGGACTGATTGTTGCGAAATTACTCTCAATCGGATCTATGTTGACACCCAGTGTTTCACCATCAATTGTATAAAAGCCAGGCTTTGAAAAAATACCTTCACTCAGAATTTCACCCTCAGGCCCTTTTATCAAGCCTGTTCTGAGGAATTTCTCTCCAATTTTAAATTCGCTATCTATATTTCTGTTTACCAGTCCATAAATAAGTGAATGGAGTAATGGTAGGAAATTAGGATTATACATAATATCTGTATTATTTTCATTGATTTCTGTGGCAAAGACCACAATATTCCTTTGATTGATAATAAGGGGCATACCATTATCCAGTTCTGCCAGTACATTGCCCCGTGGCTTAACCTCACAGAACCTGAAAAATTTAATAGTTTTCAATCCGGGGTTCTCTTTGAAGATTTGAAATGCTTGATAATCTGTATCATAAGATTTGATATTCAAGTAGCCATCCATATTCATCCAATTACCAACTTCACCACACTCAGCAATCAAACTTGCCAATTGTCTGCCGATCTTTGGTGCCAGAAAGACGATCATTCCATTTCTTGATTGTGCAAGAAAGTTCGCCAATTTCAATTTTTCAAATTCGGTAATTTCTTCAATGCCATTGAGGATGATAACCTGAAACGGACGCAGGTCTATTCTTTTTAAATCCCGGGTATTTTCAATTTCAAATGGTGATTTAATCGTTTGTGAGGGTGATAATACCAATCTAATATAGTTGTCATTACCCACAATCAAAACCTTTGTTTTTGTCAAAAGAGATTTACAAAAGTAGTATTGATTATCAATTGGCAGACTGTCATTGTCTATCTTTACTACACCTTTTTGGAGGGTAACAGGTAATGAAAAGTTGGTTACATAATCCTGTCCCGGCGGAATATTACAATCCTGCTGACTAAAATAGTTACCTGCAGAAATCTGGATCTTACCCTGGTATGAATGAGTTGAATAGTTTCTTACACTTACCGTCATTTGATAATTCTGCTCGGGTATCATAAACGGATTTTTTAATATTACATATTCAACTGCAGTATTACTACCGAGGGGTATTCTTAACCAGTAGAAATTGCCTAATGTGTCAATGCCCTTGAAATTGATTGCCTGACCATCACCAATGTATATAAATTCCTTTGGCAAATCACTTTTTTCGTGCAAAAATTTATCATATAAATCTTTCAATCGCCCGGTGGAATTTGATAATTTGAGTTCCTTCAGATTTCTGGACGCAGAACTCTTGTCGCACCAAAATGATTTGAAATCCTTCTGTTCGCACATTGGAATAACATAAAACATACTTTTCGGTGAATATATGTTAATGATTTTTTCTGCCTGTTCTAAGGCAGTTTCAAAATTCTTACCATACCCCATACTGAAGGAGTTGTCAATAATTAGATATACAGATGCGAGTTTGTTTCCTGTGAAGACTCTACCTTCGTACTGGGGTCGGGCAAGGGCCAGAAATAAGGCGGCGACAAGCAGACACCTGGCAAGCAAAATCAGGATTTCCTTCAGTTTTAGCCATTTCAATCTTGATGCTTCAGCACCCTTCAAAAACACCAGTGAAGAGAAAGGGATTTTCTTCAGTCTTTTTCTAAAGTATAGATGGATGATAATGGGAACGGAAATAAGAATTAGACCAGGCAGATATGCAGGATTGAGGAATTTCATACAAGTCTTGAGCGTTTTTGAAGATATGAAAACAATGCGCGATCAAATGTTTCTGTCGTGTTGACCAACTCATAGTCTATCCGGGATTCGAGCATTCCCTGATTATAGGAATTCAAGAATTCTTTGAATTTCTTTCGGTATGAATCGCGGATTGCACCGGGTTCAACAACAAGATTTTCATCTGTCTCCATATCCTGGAAAATTGCCGTTTCACTGAAGGGGAATGTAAACTCCTGAGGGTCAAGAATTTGAAAAACAATTATTTCATGTTTGCGCGCACGAAAGGATTTCAAAGATTTCAAAACCATATTTGGCTGATCAAAAAGGTCCGAGATAATTATGACCAGCGCCCTTCGCTTGATCTTCTGCCCGAGTTCAAATAGAACTCGGGCGAGAGATGTTTCATTACCTGGACTTATTCCATCAATTGCCTGGAGAATGCGTGTAAAGTTCATTTTTTTTGCTGAAGCAGGTACAAAATCGTTGATTTTTGTATCAAAGGTAATAATACCTACACCATCGCGTTGTTTGTATAGTAAATAGGCAAGACAGGCACTCAGAAATTTTGCATACTCAAGTTTTGTTATATTTCTTCCATAACCCATAGAGCCGCTTTTATCAAGGAGTATGTAGGCACGGAGGTTTGTTTCTTCTTGATATTCCCGGATATAGAAACGATCACGCCGGCCATAGACTTTCCAGTCAATACTTTTCAATTCATCACCCGGCATATAGGGCCGGTAATCAGTAAATTCCTGGGAAAAGCCCTTGTAGGGGCTATGGTGTAATCCGGTCAAAAATCCTTCTACTACTAATCTTGCCTTTAAATCAAGTTTTGATAAACGGGCAAGAACTTCTAAATTAAGATATCTTGCCTTGTTTTTCATTATGGAAATAATTATATGTCAGTTCAATGCCTTTTATTAAGGAAATTTCTGGAGCCCAGCCCAAGGTTTTTTTTGCCTTTGAAAAATCCAAAACATTTTTAAGTACTTCGCCAGGTATTGGTGCACGATGTTGATGAGGTATTGCCTTATTTAATATTTGTCCCAGCACATTGAGGAGTTTGTTCACGCTTGTCTCAATGCCTGTACCAATATTAAAATAGTTTGATTCAGCATCTAAAGCCAATAGGTTCGCCTTTACTACATCACCAACATACACATAATCTCTTATTTGTTCGCCATCACCATTCACAAAGCATTCTTTCTTTTCCAAGATCTGATTAATAAAAATTGATATTACACCTGCTTCACTTTTGGAAATCTGGCGCGGTCCATAAACATTACTATAGCGGAGAATAACATATTTGAAATTGTATAATTTCGCGAATACCTTGATGTAGTGTTCTACTGCAAGTTTGGCAACACCATAGGGACACAGTGGTGCGGGTTGGTAATCTTCGGTAATCGGGAATCTTTCGGGTTCACCATAGATTGCGCCACCACTTGAGGAGAAGATAAATTTCTTTATATTGTATTTTGATGATAAATTGAGAAGATTTAAAGAACCTGTGATATTGACACGGGCATCAAACAATGGGTCTTCAAGTGAACGACGCACATTTATTTGTGCTGCATGATGGTTAATAACATCAAATTTATGTCTTTCAAATATTTTTTCAATATCTGATGAGCAAATATCTTCTCTATAGAATTCTGCCCGGGGATTTAGATTTCTAATATCACCAGTTGAAAGGTCATCAATGATTACTACAGTATGACCATCTTTAACATAAGCATCAACAATGTGCGATCCTATAAAACCAGCACCACCAGTAACGAGTATTTTCATAGCAGATTATATATATTTAGGATATTAAGTCAATAAGATTCCAATGAATTTACTACACAGCATTGCGTCCAGATAGTGAAGGCCGGTAATCCAGAGACGGTTACTTCAGTAGATAATTAGTTTTCTAACTGTGTATTATGTGCCTCTGCTGAATAACAAGAGATAATTCCCGGCACTCAAACCTCTATATGATTTTTCTTTTATTATTATCGTAAGATATCTCATTCTTACTTCCCTTTAATCAAAATTCTTAATGAACTATCAACTCTTAATAAGTCGTTTCTTCTTTTGCTTATGCAAATACATCATTCTATCTGCCTGTTTTAACAACTGGATAATGGTGCGTGGTCTTTTGGGATCATAATAAGCCCATCCACCACTCAGGGCAATCTTAAAAGGTAATCTTGCTGATTCGTTAAAAATATCCAGACTTTTTTGTAGACGTCTGTAGAAAACCTCGCCTTTTGTCTTTTGCATTTCAAGGGTCAACACAACAAATTCATCGCCGCCAATGCGGGCAATGATGTCAGAGCCACGAAATGTCTTCTTCAGAATCCTGGTTGTCTGAATAAGCGCCTGGTCACCCATAGGATGCCCATATTCATCATTAATATCTTTAAGATTATCCATATCCACAAAGAGCAGAAACATTGGTTTTTTGGTCCTATCAGCGATTTTCATTTGATGTTCAGTCAAAGTAAGAAATCCCCGACGGTTGTATAATCCGGTGAGTTCATCAGTAAATGAGAGGGCGTGCAAAGTCTCAGTCATTCTCTTCCGTTCAGTAATATCTTCAATCACGCCGTCAATCCACTGAAGATCTCCGTTTTCATCAAAATGTGCCTTGGCATATATTGAAGCCCAGAACAGTGAACCATCAAATTTTTTTAATAGCAACTCTCGATCTCTGACTTCTCCTTTTGACATTAATTCATTAACGAACTCCATACGGTCTTTTGGATTTTTGTAGAATCTTTCTACGGGAGTTTTCAATATCTGTTTCATCGAATTGTAACCAAACATTTTTACAAATGCAGGATTGACCTGGATAAAATATCCTGGGGGCTTGACTGTAGAACGATAAACCCCAAGATTGACATTGTTGACAATGGTTCTGAATTTTGCCTCACTTTCCTGAAGCGCCAGAAGAGTGCGCTTCTGTTCGGTTATATCCTGAGTAATGGTAACAATGTGTTCCACCCGGCCTTTATTATTTTTTATTGCGTAATAATGCTGGGAAATCCATTTATCAAATTTGGTCTTTGAATTGGCAACATGAATTTCTGGCAAAAATATCTCCCCGCCCTTGTCAAAGATACGTTGAACTTTTGGTATGGCATCCTTGAGAAATGGATATCTCTGTCGGACATTCCAGTTTTTAGATTTTCTTTCATTCTCAGCGATTTTGTGATATGTTAAATTCCAGATTTTTTTCCAGGCTTTGTTAAACGAAACCAATTTTCCTGAACCCAAACGTACGGTTATACCAACGGGCGAGTTTTCAAATACTGCCTTGATAATTGCCTGAGAACGTCTTAAATTTTCCTGTAGTTTCTTAATTTGGGTTCTAAGTCTGACAATTTCTTCAACTGGTTCAGCCTGAGAAGTTTTTTTTCTTCCTATCATTGACAATCCATTAATGACTCATATTATACGAAAATTCCTGCATATGTCAATGATCTTAAAAACAGATTTCTTTCCGCTTTTCCTCACCCTTTGATGAGGGAGGAACCAGGTCCCATAGTGGTTGACTTTTGAAATCTTCTGGATATAATTTCACTATGGCTAATAATAAAACAGGAGAAAATATACTTTCACGAAGGGCAGGAAAAATGCCCTATTCACCAATCAGAAAACTGTCTTCATTTGCTGATGAGGCAAAGAAAAAGGGGATAAAAATTTATCACCTGAATATTGGTCAACCTGATATTGAGACGCCTGCGGAGATATTTGAGGCGATTACCCAGCATAAGGAAAAGGTTCTTGGTTATGGTCCTTCAGGTGGAATACTTGATTTACGTCTTGCAATTCTTGACTATTACCGAAATCTTGGTTTTGATCTGGATCTGGACAATATCTGGATTACGGTTGGTGGGAGTGAGGCAATAATATTTGCCATGATGACAGTTTGCGACCCAAGAGATGAAATAATTATTTTTGAACCCTATTATACAAATTACAATGGTTTCTCGGTAATGGCTAATATCAAATTGGTTGCAATAGAGACAAAGATTGAAAATGGTTTTCATATCCCACCTGAGTCAGAGATTGAAAAGAGAATAACCAATCGGACGAGGGCAATTCTTATCAATACACCAAATAATCCAACAGGAACTGTGCTTACTGAAGAGGAGATGTTTATCCTCCAGCGTTTGAGTAAAAAACACAATCTATTCATTCTTTCTGATGAAGTATATCGGGAGTTTATCTACGATGGCAAAGCACACATCAGTGCTCTGTCCCTGCCGGAAATTGAAGACCGTGTGATTTTAATGGATTCTATATCAAAAAGGTTTTCTGCCTGTGGTGCCAGGGTCGGATGTATTATCAGTCGTAATAAAAAGGTAATGGATGCAATAATAAGGTTCTGTCAGGCGCGATTATGCCCTCCAACCTTAGAGCAGATTGGTGCTATTGCCGCATATAAGAATATCAACAAGTATATTACACCGATGATCAGGGAATATGAGCATCGACGCAATTTGCTATTTGAATGTTTAAAAGAAATTCCTGATGTTTATGGACATAAACCAGAAGGTGCATTTTATACGGTACTGAGTTTGCCTGTGAAAGATGCAGACCATTTCTGTCAGTGGCTCTTGACCGATTTCAATTACCAGAATAGGACAGTGATGCTTGCACCCGCAAATGGATTCTATTCAACACTAAAAAAGGGCAAAAATCAGGTGAGAATTGCCTATGTGCTTAAAGAAGAAGATATCAGAAGTGCTATGAAGATACTGGGTATTGCGCTAAGAGAGTATAAGCAATAGCATATTTATTGACTGGTGAATATCGCGGTTAGACTACAAAAATGTGGAGTGGGATTGACAAAGATAATTCCTTTGAGAATTGCAGATGGACTTGCGCGCTTTATTGGTGGAATCTGTTATTTTTTTCTTAAAAAGAAGAGAGTATACATCCTGCGGAATTTATACTACATATTCCCTTCAAAGCCAGAATACCATAATTATTTCTGTCGCCGGACCTTTGAGAATTTCGCCCGATGTATGATTGACTTTTTTC
The DNA here is from genome assembly GCA_049700315.1 of bacterium. Lineage (GTDB taxonomy): Bacteria > Hydrothermota > Tepidihabitantia > SM23-42 > JAOAFX01 > JAOAFX01. The sequence goes on along the minus strand of JBNAVN010000003.1, from coordinate 24,927 downwards.
GACTGGGATTTTTGAAGAAGGAAGAACTGATAGAAAATGTCATTCCTCAGGGAATTGAAAATCTGAATGATGCACTTGCGCATAATAAGGGATGTATCCTGATTACCATGCACATTGGAAACTGGGATTATGCAGGTAGTTATCTTGCTGCTTGTGGCTTTCCAATGAATGCACTGGTTGAAGAGACTGAACCTGAGATGTTCAAATTGTATACAAAACACCGTGAGGCAACAGGATTGAAGACATTTACTTTATCACGGGCAAGTTATGCGCTTCTTGAAGCAATAAAAAAAAACCGGATACTGGCTGTTCTTGCAGACCGGGATTTAATGAAACAGGGCACGATATTCAGATTTTTTTCAGGAAAAAGGAGTTTTCCTAAAAATTTGGGTGAGATAATTGTGAGAAGGAAAATTCCGGTTTTGTTTGGATATATGGTCTTATTGAACAGAGCAGGTGAAAGAAAGCGCTATTTAGGTGTCGTTGAGCCGATGAAAATGTTTGATGATGAAAAGGAATTTTACAAGTTTATGATAAAGAGATTTGAAGAGATTATATCTAGGTTTCCAGACCAGTGGTTTGTATTTCATCCAGAGTGGATAGAATGACTCACAAAATGCCTAAATACTTAAAGTCCAAAACACCTAATAATAATAGGAACATTGAAAAAATAAGAATCAAAATAAAGGGCAATTTCATACCAAAATATCAAACTCCGCAATCGGCCGGTTGCGATTTGTACGCAGACATTCAGAGAACAGTGGTCCTGCGGCCGCATGATTTTTGCGCCATTCCCACAGGTATCAAGATTGAAATACCAGCAGGCTATGAGGCACAGGTTAGACCCCGCAGTGGTCTGGCATTGAAATATGGCATCGGCATTCTAAATGCACCGGGCACAATAGATGCAGATTACCGCGGCGAGATAAAGGTGATTCTTTTTAACTTTGGTAGAAAAGGCGTTAGAATAAAGCCGGGTGATAGAATCGCACAGATGGTAATAGCAAAGGTCATAAAGGCAGAATTTAGAAAGGTAAGAAAATTGAATAGAACCGAACGGGGAAGTGGTGGTTTTGGTCATACCGGGGGTATTGATTGAAGATTTTGCTTGTTTCAGATATTTTCTATCCTCATACCGGTGGCATATCAGAACACATCCTTCATCTCTGGAAAAATCTGAATCAGATGGGGCATTTAACAAAGATTGTTGCACCTTCATTTGGCAAGAATTATCCCTATGTGGATGAAAAAATCATAAGAATGGGTAGGGCAATAAAATTTCCAAAGAATCGCTCATTCTCAGTTTTAAGTTTTGGCATCACCCTGCCCTGGCAGGTTCGTCGTTTTCTGGAGGCAGAGAAGTTTGATGTTATTCATCTTCATGGTGCACTTGCACCAACCCTGCCTTATCTTGCCATCAAATATTCCAGTGCCAGGAATTTTGTCACTTTCCATTCGGCTTATGAAGAGAGTTTTGGTTATGTATTGTGGGAACCTGTTTTAGAACAATACTTCAGAAGAATTGATGGTATGATTGCAGTTTCTACAGTGGCACGGGATTGTGTTCTGCGTTATTTCCCAATCGGTGAATATCGAATTATTCCCAATGGCATTGATACAGAGAGATTCCATCCGGCGCTACCTCAGATAGAAGAACTTAAGAGATATTCGCCAAAGATTCTTTTTGTAGGAAGGTTTGAACCGCGCAAAGGACTGAAGTATCTTTTGATGGCATTTCCCAAAATAGTGAAAGAATTTCCTGAAGCAAAACTTGTGATAGTTGGTGAGGGATTTTTAGAGCATTATTATCGGCGCTATATTGAAGAGCATATAAAGGAAAATGTAGTATTTGTTGGTTTTGTAACACCCGAAGACCTGCCACGTTATTATGCCTCCTGTGATATCTATTGTTCACCTGCGACCGGTGCAGAAAGTTTTGGCATTGTGCTGCTTGAGGCAATGGCAAGTGGCAAACCCATTGTCGCATCTGATATACCAGGATATAGAACAATCCTTGGCGAGGGGATTGAGGGTTTGTTCTTTGAACCAATGAATCCTGATTCTCTTGCCGAGAAGGTAATTTATCTTCTGAGACAACCTGAATTGATGAGAAAACTTGGCTCTGCAGGCAGAGAAAAGGCAAAAAAATACGACTGGAAAGCTGTCACGAAGCAGGTTCTGGATTTTTACACTGAGGTGTGTCATAAGCAGGGTTAAATTCTGGAATATACTAAAAATACGGGATTTCTCAATCTTTGTGTTTTCACAGACAGTCAGTCAATTTGGTGATAAACTTGACTACATTGCTCTCATCGCTCTTATTGGTTTGTTTCCCAAAGAGAGGACGCCTTTCTTGTTGTCGCAACTTGCGTTATTCATTACCCTTCCCGTATTGATTTTTGGACCAATTGCCGGAGTTCTGGTTGACCGCTGGCATAAGAAAAAGGTTATGGTGATATGTGATACACTTCGGATGATTTGTGCATTCTTTCTGCCGCTGGTTTATATATACACAAAAAATATTTATCCAGTATTTGGAATTGTTTTCTTTATGTTCCTGCTTGCTCTATTTTTCAATACTGCAAGGAGTGCCATAATTCCCAATCTTGTATCAAAAAAGAGACTGCTAACGGCAAATTCCATCATCAATCTCGTGGGTAGAGGAGCGACATTTTTGGGTATGGCAACAGGCGGACTGATCATTGATTGGCCCATCTGGAAGAATGTATTGGGCATTGCTGGCTGGATTGTTGCATTTCTTATTGACGGCATTACATTCGGCATATCAGCGATAATGCTTTATATAATGAAGGTAAAATTAAGAGAACGGGCCAAAGAAGCAAGCCATTTGAAACCTGAGAATCTGGTCATAATGGTAAAAGATGGGATACTGAAAATTCTGAAAGAAATGTTTCAGGCAATCAGGCATATTGTAAAGAAGAAAAATCTAAGTTTTGCAATGGGTACAATTTTTTTGATGATTGTTGCGGGGAGTGTGATATATGTTCTGGCAATTCCTACAATCCAGCAGGATATGGAATGGGGAACAAGGGGTGTCGGTGTGCTTGCTGCAGTTGGCGCAATTGGACTTCTGCTTGGCGCTTATATTGCAGGGACACTTGGGCACTACCTTGATTTGAAGGTCTTTATCGTTTATTGCTTCGTTATTATTGGTATTGGACTGATTGCATTTCCTTTTATTAGCCAGTTCTATCAATTCATTATCATTGCCCTGATTGTAGGTGCTGCAGCATCGCCAATATTTATTGGTCAGGATACACTGATCCATCATTATGCAGATGAAGAAATTCGGGGAAGAATATTTTCTTTCCGTGATTGGCTTTTGAATTTAACATTTGTTGTTGGTGCATTGGTTGTTGGTTCGCTTGCAGCTTTTATAAGCAGAAAAATTCTCTTTTTTATCTTTGGAGGAATTGTGTTTGTCCTTGCCATCGCAAGCTGGATTTTAATTGTTCGGGCAAAAAGCAATAATGAAGGCATTGCAGTTCCACAGAATAACTGATCAGTTTCAGTTCGGCGGTACCTGGAATTTTCCCTGGCAATTTGATTTTTTTATCAAGACAATTATTGATAGTGGCTATGATATTATTCTACCCGAGCAGAAAAAAGATGGGATAATCATCACCTTTGATGATGGTGAAGAAAATTTGTATCATTACGCATTTCCGATTTTGAAAAAATACCGATGTCCAGCGATTGTGTTTTTGGTAGTGGATTATATTGGTATGGAAAATTACTGGGATATCTCAATTTGGAAGAAAAGAAACCGCCATCTTGATTGGCATCAAATTTTGGAAATGAAAGAATCGGGTGTCAGTTTTGGCTCTCACACCATGTCGCACTGCAACCTTGCCCGGATGAATTCTGAAAGGTTAGAATATGAGATATTTGAATCCAAGAGAGTTTTAGAGAAATATCTCGGACCAATTGATGCCATTTCGTATCCGTTTAATAGAATCAATCCGGTAGTACTGAGTAAGGTTAAGGAGGCAGGATACAAATATGGTTTTGGTGGTGATGGAAAGAATGATTTGAGTATTAAGAAGGAAGCGATATACATTACTGATAATGTATTTACATTGCGAGTGAAGATTTCAGAAAAGCCATCAATTCTGTATTATTATGAACGTCTTCAACAGAAGGCAATCAATTGTTTTACGATTGCGACAATGTTAAAAATGGACAGCCATCAAAAATGCTGAGAAAAACAGACAAAATATTTGTATATAAGGAGGTTATATGAACTACAGAATCTACATTGGATTATTGTCAAGTTTTGTATTTCTGTTTGCACAGAACTCAGACATAAGGATACAGGAGGCGATTGATTTATACGAATCAAGACATTTGAACAAAGATAATTTAATGAAGAGTTATGAGATACTGCTTGATATTGTTAAGGATGAGCCTGATAACCTTCGGGCTAATTATGAACTTTCCAGAATCAATTATCTTATGGGCGACAATGCTGAAAAAAAGGACGAGAAGTTGAATTTCTACACCCGGGGCATGGAATATGGGAAAAGGGCAATGGCATTGGACAAGGACTGTGCCCAGGCGCACTTCTGGTATATGGTAAACTTAGGAAGGAGTGGACAGACAAAAGGTGTTCTCAATTCTCTCAGTCTGGTTCCCGAGATCAAAAAGGAAATTGATATTGTCTTAAAACTTGATCCCAAACATACCGGTGCCATGGATGCTTGTGCTATGCTTTATTACGAATTACCAAAACTGATGGGCGGTAATCTGAATAAATCAATAGAATATTTGAATCAGGCAATTGCCATTGATTCAAATTATACAATTCTTTATGTGGATATGGCGAAGGTATACATCAAGAAAAGAGAATATGAAAAGGCAAGGTGGTATCTGAATAAAGTCCTGGAAATAAACAATCCTACTTATGTGGCAGATTATATACTTGATGACCAACCAGAGGCATTAAAACTTCTGGAACAGATCAAGGAAAAATAAAATTTAATCCTGAAGTACAAACTCCCAGGCGCAGAAATAATCGTCGGGATGGGAATCTGGGGGACAGGTAATACAATTGGTCTTAATACGGCTATCAATGGTTTGGGCAAAATAGGCATATTCCACTATACCAACAGGCTTGCAGGGAAAATCAGGCAGACCTTTGCGCTTTCTCGCTTCCTGCACACGGCAGTTATTCATTCTCAACACACATCTTTTGTCAGAGATTTCAATAATTTCCTGCTTATTGATAAATGCATACAGCCGGAATTTTAGCGCCTGAATCAAACCTGTAATACCGCTATTGGGCTCTATATTCAGCCGTTTCATTATTCTTTCTGCTTCAATTACTGTAAATTTTTCCCACGCCTTTTTATCAAGTTCAATTGCTGATTCAATACCGTATTTCTGTTCAATACACAAAAACCAGAGTCCATCATGGGCAAGCCAGTTTTTGGCAAGGTCAGGAATAAACTCCAGAAGTTCCTCTTTTGACAAATCATATGGTTCAACTATCTTTGACTGTTTCATAAAAAATTCTACCTCCATATCTCTTCTTTTTGATTTTTCTGGATTTTAGGAGTCTTTCAAGATTTTTTATCAATTCACTTTGATTGATGCCCAGACTTTTGTTCATATCAATAAGGGTTGCAGGTCTTCGTCTTAAATATTGTAAGACCATTTCATTATTGTCTTTAAATTTTGAAACATTGCCTGGTTTCTTGAATTCTGCTACAATTTCGCAATTCCTTCCGATGATTTTCTTTATCCGTTTCAGTTCAGATATGGATAAGGGTCGGGCAAATTTCTCACTTGGTGGTCTTACTACAGTATTTAGATGGATTCTATCAGGCTTGATTCTTCTTATTATCTTTTTTAATGCCTGAATTTCCTGTTTTGAATCGTTCAACCCTTTGATAAGCATTACCTCAAGCCAGATTTTCCCTTTGTAACATTTGCGAAACCGAATCAACCCATTAACGATTTTTTTGGCAGTTATCGCCGGGATTGACCGATGAATTTTTCTGAATGTTTTTTCCTGAACCGTGGTGAGTGTGGGCAGGATGACATCCGCACTTAATAGACCTTTCTGGACATCTTTTTTGTGCATTAAGGAAGAATTAGTTATAACTGCAACAGGGATTTTTGTGAGTCGTCTAATTTTCTTTATTAATAGTCCAATATCTGAACTCAGGGTTGGTTCACCAGAACCGGAAAATGTGATATAATCAATGCGGGTTTTTGTTCTTAACAAATGGCTCAGTTCTTTCAAAATCATTCTTGATGGAACATATTTTTTTCGCTTCAGTGTCTGATTTGTTGTCTTTCCTAACTGGCAGTAAATACAATTATAAGTGCAGGTCTTGGGAATGAGTAAATCAATTCCTAATGAATAGCCCAGCCGTCGCGAAGGGACCGGTCCATATATAAATTTTTTAGGATTTGATTTTTTTGATGAAATTTTTTGTATCAAGGATGACAATCCTCGGCTTAAAAAATTCTGCTTTATTCTGGGCAACAAATGCATAAGAGAGTATGCATAATCTCTGTCCCTTCTTACCTTTTAATGAAGCCGGACCATAAAGGATGAACTTCCTTGAATCTGGTTTTTCAGGGATAACATAGGTTTCAAGCCTTTCGCCATTATCATAATTTAAAACCTGCACCTTTTCTCCGGGCTTAATGTGCGCTGACCGCATAATTTTTGCATCTATACCCATACTTCCCTTATAAAAGAGAATTGTATCAGTAATGACTGCTTCAGAAATCTTTGATTTCAGGACTTCAACATAGACATTATCTGTTTGACTATTGATTCCCTGATTGATGATTTCGCGATGGCTCAAAAATGGAATTCTTGGCAGTTTGTTTTTGGAAAAGAAATTGACTTCTGTGGTATCTGAGCCGGGTCTGATCTTGCCACCGGTGCCTTCAATCTCATAACCAATGAGAAGCACATCTCCATAGAACCTTGTTGGTTCAACATAAATTCCGAGCATCTTTTTTATCGTGCCATTCAACCCAGTTTCTTCCTTCAATTCTCTCAATACTGCCTGCTCTGGTGTTTCATTGGGTTCAATAAAGCCCGAAGGTAGTGCCCATCTGCCTTTTTCTGGTTCAGCACCGCGTTTGATCAATAATATCTCATCATCAGCATTCATTATAAATCCGGCAACTGAAGGCAGAGGATTTTTATAATGTTGCCAGCCACACTTTTTGCAAAGAATTACTGATTGTTTCTTCACCAAACTTCCTCTGCAGACCGGACAATATAACCATTTTTGCATATTCACACCCCTTTATTGATTCTGTTCAATTCTTTTGATAATGTTTCTGGTTCAATATCATATCTCTGACACAATTCTTCAATTGTGCCCCAGAACCGTTCACCGCAGACAAAGCAGGGTAGACCCATTTGTACAAAGATAGGTATCTTCTCGGGAAATTCTCTGAGAATATTCTCAACCTTCGTTTCTCTGGTGATCACAAATTATTATATCCAAAATAGACAAAGAATCAATGGGCGATAATCAATGGGCTTCTGCCCAGTTTTTTCCGATATTAATATTTACTACAATCGGCACATTGAACTCACAGACATTTTCCATTGTCTTCTTTATGATTTCTCTTGCTTCATCAGTTCTTTCTTCTTCTATTTCAAACAACAACTCATCGTGGATTGATAATAGAAGTCCACTTTTGAAATGTGCCTGGTTTAATCTCTTTTCAACCTCAATCATTGCCATCTTAATCAAATCCGCAGCGGTCCCCTGGATTGGTGTATTGATTGCCAGTCTTTTTGCAAATTCTCTGAGATTATAATTTTCAGAATTTATTTCAGGGATAGGTCTTTTTCTGCTGAAGAGTGTCTCTGTATAACCTTTTTGCTCAACACTTGATATTGCTGATAGCCGCCATTTATCAACTTCAGGATACAAACCGTAATAGGACTGTATGAATTGCCCTGCTTGTTCAACGGAAATTCCGAGTTCCTGAGCAAGTCCATAGTCACTCATTCCATATATTAACCCATAGTTAACAACTTTGGCGATGCGCCTTTTTTCGTCATCAACTTCATCTTCGCTAAGAGCAAATATCAATGAGGCAGTGTGATTGTGGATATCACGACTGGATTTGAATGCTTCAATAAGATTTCTGTCTTTTGAGACATGGGCAAGTATTCTCAATTCAATCTGGGAATAATCAGCTGAAACAAGCATGAATCCTTTCTGTGCTACAAATGCCTTTCGCAGTTCATTACCCAGGCGACTGCGGATGGGGATGTTCTGGATATTGGGATTGTTTGAAGATAATCTGCCTGTAGCCGTGCCGGTCTGGTTGAAGGTTGTATGTATCCTGTTGTTTCTTGCAAATCCAATCAAAGGGTCAATGTAGGTGCTTGAAACTTTTGCCAGTTCCCGATATTCAAGGATTTTTTTTGGTAATTCATGTTTCAAACTCAATTGCTGGAGCACTTCAAAATCTGTTGAATAGTGGGATTTCCCTTTTTTCAATGGTGTCAGTCTGAGTTTTTCAAACAGAATATGAGCGAGTTGCTTTGGTGAATTGATATTGAATACACTGCCGGCAATCCTGTAGCACTCGTCAGCCAGTGTCGTAATATCCCTTTCAATATGCTTCTTCAATTCTTTCAAGTAGTTAACATCAATGCCTATGCCTCTTTTCTCCATTTGCGCAAGGACAAATATGAGGGGTTCTTCAATTTCTCGGTAGAGATCAACTTCATTAAGTTCCTCAAGTTTTTTTTGCAAAATAGGATAGAGCTTTAGAGAAAGTGTGGAAATTGCTTCGGGTGTTGGCGCACAATAACAATTCAAATACTTCAAACAGATATCTTCAAATTCATTATTCTTTATGTTCGGGTCAATAAGCCAGACCGCAATCTTCACATCAAATAAAGGTGATATCAAATGTCCAGTTTTTATCACCTGTTTCAGGTCGTAGCCAATCTTTGTTATATCTGGTCTGGAAATAATATTGAATGAATCTTCTATAGATGCGACATAGACTTCATTTTCATTGAAACTCACAAAGAAATTGTCTTCGTCAACATGGATTCCTGCATACTTTTTTATTTCTGCCTTTGAGATATCTGTTTTTCTGATTATACTTTCGGTATTATATCTTTCAGCAAATTCTTTTATCAAAGAATGGAATTCAAGTTCGGACAGAATTTCAAAAATACCTTTGACATCCGGGGTTTTTGCCTTCAATGCTTCAGGATTTATTTCAATTGGAATATCTGTTTCCAGTGCCACGAGTTTTCTTGATAACATCAGGGTCTCACGGTGCTCAGCAAGTTTTGGTTCTTTTTCCAGTGCCTGATTAAGGTCCGGATATTTTTTCAGGATTTCTATTGCTCTATGGGGACCGATGCCAGGAACACCGGGAACATTGTCAATTGAATCACCGCAGAGTGCGAGATAATCTCCAATTCTATCAGGCAGGACACCAAATTTTTCTCTCACCTTTTCTGCATCATAGATTATGTCATTGACTGCATCATAAACAAAGACATTTTGAGAGATAAGTTGCATAAGGTCTTTGTCAGAACTCACGATATAGACCTCACCATTATCTTTTAATTTTTTCGTCAGGGTTGCAAGTATGTCATCTGCTTCAAAACCGGGAATTTCAAAGTCTACCATGCCTAAAAACTTGCTGATCTCTTTTGCCTTTTCAATCTGAAATGGGATATCCCTTGGTGGGGCTGGACGGGTTGCCTTGTATTCTTTGAATAATCTGTCTCTGAAGGTTTCGTCAGGGGCATCAAATGCAAGAACTATATAATCACTTGCAAATTTTGTTTTTATTTTTCTTATTGAATTCAAAAAGCCATAAATTCCTGAGGTGTTCTGCCCTTTGGAATTCCTGAGTGGATTTTTGATAAATGCAAAATAGGCACGGAATATCAAAGAATGTGCATCAAGTAGTAAAAACTTCTTCACGGGATATTATATCTGACATTTTTGATAATGCAAGGATTATTATCACCGCACCTACAAATTTCATGGAGAAATCGTAGGGCAAGGCTTTGGCCTTGCAAATAAATGCCTACGGTTTCGTCTGACAGAGAAATTCAAAAGATTTTGCAGCGTCCATCCGCCATGCAGTGTGGCGGATTAGATGGACGATTGGTTCCTCTTCAGTCCCAGCACGAAGTGCGTTCAGTTACAGCGAAGCGTTTAGTACAGCGTTAGCGTTTTGTCACAGCACGCAGTGCATTTTGCCCAGCAGAGCGTACCACCCGATTCGCAGTCCGAAATCCAATTGAAAATTCCCCCTTTTCACCCCTTTTCACCCTTATTTCCCCTTCTTCACCCTTCTTTGAAGATCGTTTTTCGTTTTTACGGTTTTGTCTGACGGTTCAAATCCGAAACACGAAGCGCAAATCTGCCATAAAAAGTTGTGTCAGAAAATTAACCCCTGCTTTTTTGCTTAGACATCATCCATTCCAGACTCTTTTTGTCACAAATGGTTCTTTATAAAATACAAATTCTGTGTCTGGTTCTTCAAATCCCTTATCAAGCCCCTTTTTAATAACCGCTGTAAACAACTTCATCAAATGTTCTTTTATTTTCTTAGCCATTTCTTCCTCAGGAATTGATTTGATTTCTTCAGGTGTGATTTTCAGATCTATCAAAGCCCGTTCTTTTGAAATTCTTCCAAACCAGAACAAATCTTTTTCTTCACTCCTTATTTGATATTTTACAATATAATCATTCCTGTCCTGCCAGAATTTCAAAAAATATACAATATAACTCTTTCCGGTCTCTGCATTATATTTAAATTCATTTAATTGCTGAAGCATCAATTTATTATAGTACTTTTTATAGCAATGTCAATCCATCATTGCTATTGACATTCACTTAATGACCAATATAATTACAATGTATTATGGTCAGTTCAAAAAAGGATGGTAACTATGGATAATTGTCCGCATTGTGGTAAACCAATTAAGGAAAAATACAAGATGTGTAGCGCATGTGGAACATTTCTGATAACCCTTAGGACTGAAACCTCTGCTCATATTAATCTTCTGCGAAAAAAAATTGAATCTGACCCAAAGGATGTAAAACTCCGCATTGAACTTGGTGGTCTTTATCAAAAAAATGGTCTTCTACTTGAAGCACTTGATGAATATAAGATAGCAATAGGGATTGACCCGAATAATTTTGATGCCCACAACAAATCTGCTTTGATTTACCTCAAAAACCATGAACTCAATGATGCAGAAAAGTCATTTCGTTCTGCTTTACATATTGCTCCTAATTCGGAGGAGCCACTTATTGGACTTTTCCGGGTATATTATCTTCAAAATAAAATCATTGAAGCACTAGCACTCGGCGAAAAAATACTTAAGATCAAACCTGATAGTGTTGAGTTCCATATGTTAATGAAAAATCTGTACAAGCAAAAAGGTGATAAAGAAAAGACATTTCATGAACTTCAGAAACTGGAGTCGCTAATTCCTGATAATGTGGAGGTTATCAAAGAAATTGTTCAATATTTCACAGATCAGAATGATATGGAAAGATTGATAAAGTATTACAGGAAGATGGAGGAAATGAAAATTGATGATATTCAGTTGGGCTTTATGATTGGAAAGTACTATTATGATAATGGCGAATATGATAAGGCAGATGAATTTCTGAATAGTTTGCTTGTGAAAGAGAATATTTCGGAGGAAATGATGAGTGCGATAAACTGCTATTTGACATTGGCGAAATTTGATAATGGTGATCTATCAGGTGCTGAATATTATATCAACAGAATACCAGTATCGCAGGTGACAAGCTTTGATGAAGAGACACGGCGAAAACTGGCTTCAATTTTCTATAAAATTGGTGATAAACATCTTAAAGAGAAAAAATCTAAAAATGCTGTTCTGTTTTTTGAAAAGGCTGTTGAGTATGATCATGATGCAATTGAGTATAAGGAAATGTTAGAAAAAACCAGAATAGAAGTGGAGGTCTCAACCAAAAATTTCATAAGGAAAACAATATCCATTTCAATCGGTGCGGTTGCAATAGTCATTTTCATTTTGCTGATATGGACATTGGTGCGTAACAAAATAGTTATTTATGTTGAACCTGCTACCGATGTCTTGGTCTCCATTGATGGAAAAAAATTGGATACTCAATCTAAGAAAGCAGGTGTTTTTGAATCTTCAAAAATGTTTATGGGTTCGCACACGATTGTGATTGAAAAAGCAGGGTACGAAAGATGGCAGACAAGAGTGAATATTGGGTTTGGTAGAAATGCTGTGGTCAGGGCAAGCCTTGTTCCACTTTACGGTGTATTTCAGGTTAATTCTGAACCTGAAAGTGCAAATGTCTATCTTGATGGAGAGCTTGTTGGTAAGACCCCCTACGTCTCAGGAAATATTCTTTTAACACCACACAAAGTTGAAATTGTCTTTCCTGGATACCAGGTTTACACCCGCAATATTGCTTTGAGTGAGCATGAGACCCTTGATCTGGGAATGATTGTTTTGAAAAACCCTCTTGGTACGTGGATCGGCAAGATTGGTGAAGATGGTATTACATACAATGCCTCGTTCAAAATGACAATTAAAGAAAAGAATGGTCAACTCACAGTGAAATTTCAGCATCAACCAACAGCAGAACTTACCTATAATGGTGAAATTCCAGCGCTCTTGATAAAAGATGATTTTCTTGCAGACGGTGCTGTCAATTGTAAGGAGCGTAATGTGTTTTATTGGACGACGAAGAAGAAAAGAGTTATCCTGAAAGGTAAACTTTTTGATGACTGGGAACGGATTGAAGGAAAATGTTATACTGAAGGACTTGGTGAAAAAAATTGGTGGGCAAAGAGGGAAAGATAGTTTTGTGAAAAACAATACCGGATAGAAAAAGATTGAATGAAAGAGACACTGAAGGTTATCAATGAATTAAAGGATAAGGGAATAATTATTGATTATGCTATAGGTGGTGGTATCGCCGCATTATTTTATGTTGAACCCTTTTTAACATATGACTTAGATATATTTGTAATTTCAATGAGTGAAAAAGAAAAAAATTTAATAATACTTACCCCTATCTTTGATTATCTTAAATCTCAGGGATATTCCTGGAAAGGCGAGCATATTATTATTGATGGTGTTCCAGTCCAATTTATTCCTGCAGATGAACTGGAAAAAGAGGCAGTTGAAAATGCTAAAGAAGTAGAATATGAAGGAATAAAAATTAGAATAGTTAATCCTGAATATCTTATAGCAATATTTTTAAGGGCAGGAAGGAAAAAAGATTTGGAAAAGATTGAAAAATTGCTTACACAGACAGATATTGACAAAACAAGGCTTGATGAAATTTTGAATAAATTTGGCTTGAGAGAAAAATTTTTGGAACTTTTAAAAATGGATTAGATTATGGAAGAGGTAAAAATAGTCATAGACGAGAGTAAAATAATAACAAGAAGAGAACTTTTTGAAAAGAAATCGCATTTTCACAAAGAACAAGCCCGAATTTCCTTTGAGGAAAAAATAAAGATACTTGTAAAATTACAGGAGATAGCAAAGAAAATAAAGAAGGACGATAGGCCTGTCTGGAAAATTGATTAGAAAGTGAGATTTTATCTTTTTAGAATGAATACTTTGCAACTTCTCTTAAAAGTTTTTCGGTCTCTTTTGCTTCTTTTTCGTCTATGGGGTTTATTGCAAAACCTGCATGGATCATTACATAATCACCAATTTTTACTTCAGGTGTGAGCACGATTGAAATCTCTTTTTGCACACCCATAATCTCGGCAATTGCCATATCTCCATCAATCTTTTCTATCCTACCAACCACTGCTAAACACATATCTCCTCACTTTCCACTTCCCACTTCTCGCCTCTCACTTCCCACTTCCTACTTATTAAGTTATTAAGTTCCCACATATCACCTGCCCATAAGAGATACAACCATCATTCGTTGGAAGTTTATGATGGGTAAAGACCTTAAAATCATTATTTTCAAATCGCTTAATCATCAGATTTAACAAATATCTATTCTGAAAGACTCCGCCGGATAAGACAACCTTGTTCACGCTATGAATTCTACGCAGTTTCCTTGCGATGTCAAGTGAGAATTGAACAACGGTATTATGGAATTTTGATGAAATTATATTTTTGTTCACTCCTTTTATAATATCATTTATGATGCCTTCAAGGATTGGGCGGATATGGACAACATATTCATCATCATCGTAAGAACTGACTACTTTGTCCCCTGATTTTCTTAAAACTTCATATGAATAATAATCTTTTATGCCCTTTTTTGCTACATATTCAAGGTTTATTGCTGCCTCTGCCTCATAGGTGATTTCCTGAGTTATGCCAAGCATTGCTGAAATACAGTCAAATAATCTTCCCATACTTGATGTATAGGCAAGGTTATAATGCTGGTCTATCATTTTGATTATTGTATCAATCTCCCTGAAGGGATAGTTAAGGCATAAGGTTTTTATAAAATCCTTACGGATGAACTCCAAGCCAAAGATCTTATAAAGATATGCGATGGCAATGCGATAAGGTTTTTTAATACTTTCTTCACCACCAGGCAATGGAAGATATTCTAAATGGGCAACCCTTTTTTGATTCTTCAAATCACCGATAAAGAATTCACTTCCCCAGATATTTCCATCAATTCCATATCCAGTTCCATCAAATGCAATGCCGATCGCCTTTTCAAAGATTTTGTTCTCACAAAGGCAGGAAACGATATGGGCAATGTGATGCTGGATAGCAATCTTTTTTAATCCCTTTTTCATTGCCATTTCACTTGCAATTTTTGTTGAAAGGTAATCCGGATGTAAATCGTGCACAATCAATTCTGGTTCAATCTTGAACCATCTTTTATATTTCTCAACCATCTCATAAAAAAAATTCAATGTGTCAGCGTTATCAAGGTCTCCAATATGAGGAGAAATATAGGCATCTTTTTTATTGGCAAGGGTAAAAGTGTTTTTTAGATAAGGTCCGGTCGCAAGGGTTGGTTTTACAGAAAATGGTAGTTCAATCGGCATCGGCACATAGCCCCTTGAACGACGGATGATTGAAAATCCGCGGGTTTTGAGATAAAATCCTACAGAATCATCACACCTGTTTATGATTTTGCGATTGTGTGTAAGATAGAATGAAACCATTTTTTTTAGTTTTGTTTTCATTTCTGTATCATCTTTTACAAGTGGTTCATCTGCGATATTTGCACTTGTCATAACGAGAAAGGGAATTTTCTCAAGCAGTAAATAATGGACCGGCGCATATGGCAACATCACACCAAGATAGGGGTTATTGGGCGCGACCTCCTCACATACCACACTCTTTTTTTTCTCAAGGAGCACTATTGGTGCGATTGGAGATTTTATCATCTTTTTTTCTTGTAATGTTATCTTCACTATCTTCTCAAGATCTTTTTCATTCGCCATTATCGCAAATGGTTTTGTTGGACGATTCTTCAAAACCCTTAGTTTATTTACAGTGGCACAATTGGTTGCATCACAGGCAATATGGAATCCACCAATCCCTTTGATTGCAATGATGTGTCCCTTTTTAATCAAATTTATTGCTTCTCCAATCGGGTCTTTTGTTTTAATCTTTTTTCCGTCAATTCTGTACAATGAAAACTCTGGGCCACAGACAAAACAACAATCGGGCTGGGCATGGAATCTGCGATTGTTTACATCTTCAAATTCTTTTTCGCAATCCGGGCACATTTTGAATTCCTTCATTGAAGTCTGTTTGCGGTCATAAGGTGTATTATAGATTATTGAATATCTTGGACCACAATTTGTGCAGTTTATAAAAGGAAACATAAATCTACGGTCTTTAGGGTTAAAAAATTCCTTCAAACAATCTTTGCAGGTTGCAATGTCCGGCGAAATCTGAGTGAAACCCTCAGCACGTTTACTTTGTTTTATTACAAACCTTTTTTCTCTTCTGAGTTGTACCTGTTTAACCGTGATCAATTCAATTATTGATGCCCCTGGTTTCTCTAAGGAGAGTCTTTTTAAAAATTCTTTTATTTTTTTTAGATCACCTTCAATCTCTATTTCCACTCCGTATGATGTATTGCAAACAAAACCAGCAAGATTTAATTTGTAGGCAAGACGATAAACAAACGGCCTGAATCCAACACCCTGAACAATGCCTCTGACACTCAAATGGACTCTTCGCATTAGTTATTATATCTATTAAAGAGTTTTTATCAAGATTCATCAGGGGGATGCCCCCTGAAACCCCCGTAATCGCTCTGCCTGATGTTGTGCACCATCTTTAGCACACTGCCAAGTCCTGATGTATCTTGTGCCCTTATTTTTTTGTATAATGAAAGTTTCCTTATCTCCAGTATAGGAATTACTGAAATTCCTATACTGTTAAATAATATTATTTCCTGCCAATTTGATGCAGTTATTTAATAATCAGTTTCTTTACCTCTTTTACAAAATATTTTTTCACATCCTCCCAGTCCACTGGTTTTATCATATTTGGCATCTTTTCAGGTTCCGCATCATCAAAAAATACCAGGCTCTTCTGAATATGGATAAGATTTGAGGCTAAATTTTTGTACTTTCTATCATAAGAATTCAATAATTTGGTTAAACTATAACCAGCCTTACATATAAAGTATAAATCAATAAAATCCCTCTTTAAACCCCGGGTTGCTATTGCATCAATTTTCATGGCAGCAATGTCTCTGATATCGGCAATATCTAATGACTGATATTTCAATGGGGGAACAAGCAATGGATATTTATAAACAAAGAGACTGAATCTTATTCCTTCAAAACTTCCTGAAACCGTTCCCTTACTTGCCTGTTCCTCTTTAAATGCTCCTAATTGAGATAACTTAGCAGAAAATGTTTTTGGCATAAAATCCTTTGGTGTAAAAAAATCAAGGTCTACAGAAATACGATGTCCTAATTGAAGGGCAAGCGCTGTGCCACCAGCCAGATACGCATCCTTCAAAATATTTGCCCGGCCTAATAGGGCCAGATTTTTCTTTGCTCTTTTGGTGAGAGTTTGTTCAAACATTGCACTTTGTTTCGTGGTAGACCTAAAATAATTGCCCAATAATTAGCACTTTTTAGCGAAAATCCACGACTATTAATCAAAACTTTTCTTACTTCTGATTTCTTAAAGTTTTTCCACAACCATGCTACAGCCTTCTCATCACCGTATTCCAGAATGCGCTTGAGAATATAGATACGATATTTTTTGAAATCTAAATCTTCCAAATTTGTATCCCAGAAATACTTTTTTAAGAACTTAGGTATTCTTTTCATAATATATTATATTCAATTTTATCCACAAATTCAAGGGGTACATACAGATAGAAAGGTCTCAATAACAATTGCAAACCATCAAGACAAAATCGGTTAAATGGGTGATATAACAAAAATTCCTCATTCTAATATGTTGGTATACTAACATTCTAAAATCTTTAAATATAGAAGACGCAGAGGTTTTAAGGACAAATCCAATGTTTTACCACAAATTTTTTATTCTTGTATTCTGGTGATTCTCAGAATTTTAGATATAATTATTTTCTCAATCCGTCAATCCGATAATTACCAGAATGACGGAGTGTGATTCTTTTCTATTATTTGTATAAATATCCTTACTACGTCTTTATCAAATTGCATTCCAGAAAGCCTCTTTAATTCCGCTACTCCCTTAATCCAAAATCACAATGTTCAAGTATTGGAATTTGAAAAATTCCTATACTGCAAGATATCTGGGGATTTCAGAATGCCTCACCGATTGCAAAGTGCAAGGCACCTGTTGATTCATCTGATGATGGTTTGACCTTCATACCATAATCAAGTCTCAAACTCCCTAAGGGTGTGCGAAGTCTCATACCCGTGCCAATTGACCATCTCAGTTGCCAATCAATTTCATCAACTTCCTTCCAGACATTTCCCGCATCAATGAAAAAAACGCCACCCAATATTTTGTAGAGTGGAAATCTGAATTCAACCGAAGTTTCAAATAAAACTCTGCCACCAATTGGATTTCCATTAGAATCTCTCGGGCCGATTGTCCAGTCATCATAGCCTCTGACCGAAGTTGTACCGCCGCAGTAAAATCTCTTATAAACTGGAACATCTGATGAAGGTGATACTGGCTGGACAATTCCCGTCTTGATTGCGACACCCAATACTACAGGCACAAAGGGTTTGAATGATCTGAATTCTACTGTCGGTCGCACATAGTTGACATCTGCCGGCATAATAATTCCGCTCGTTTCTACTGTGAGATTGGCATAATTGCCGGAGTTTGTAAAGATCGGGTCGTCCCTTCTGTCTTTTAGCCAGTTAAATATTATTCCATGAAGCCAGTCATTTTTGATACTGTCTGTTGGCAAATGACTATTCTCAACAGGAAAATATGTGCGAATATTTTCAACATTATATTTCGTTGAGAATGAACCAGTGAGAAAATCAAAGTGAAATTCATTATACAAGCCAATGTGCCGTGTATTAAACCCGATCTCTTTTTTGAATTGATAAAATGAGCCGATGCGGTACCGAATTGGTAAGAAGAAAAATCGGGGAAAGGTGATTTCAGAATTCAACCGATATTCAGCAAAACTGACTTTGCCTTCAAGCTTTCCCTGCCAGGCACGACCAAACATATTCAGGTGTTCAATTCCGGCACCGAATCTCAGATAATCCCGGGTTCCGTAGCCAAGCCGGAAATTCAATATTATGGGTTCTTTTTCCGAAAAGATAAATTGAATAATTTTATGATTGGGCTGTGAACCATTTATTGTCTGGGTTCTGATGGAGTTGAATATTCCGAGATTTGTCAAATTGCGCCTGCTTTTTAAAACCAGGGCATAGCGCAAAATATCCCCTTTTTTTAAGACAAGTTCTTCAAGAACAATCTCCTTTTTTGTTCGTCTTAGTCCTGTAATTTCAATGTCTTCTATAAACTGTTTTTCACCTTCAACAATATTATACAAAATTTTTGCCTGCTGATCATTGACAAAATATTCATTCTCTATCCTGACCTCAGTATATCCAAGGTCATCATACAGGGATGTTATGATATAGTTATCAATCTCAAATCTTCTCCGGTCAAATGGTTTTTCAAGTTTTGTGACAATCTTCTCTCTCAAAAATTCAGTAGAATAGAGTTTGTTGCCGGCAAATTCAATTGCTCTGATGGTCGTCTGCTTACCTTCTTTAATATTAATATGGATTTCAACTGTTTTACCTGTGCTGTCAAAAATTAAACTATCTCTGACTTCACTTTCAAGAAAACCACTATAATCATATAGATTTTTTATTGCTGTAATGTCGCCCTTATAGACATCGTAATCAAACCTTCCTTTACGGAATAGTGCCTTTGTTTTTGTTAACATAACATTCTTGATTGTCTTGTCATTAATGTACTCATTGCCTTCTATTTTTATTCCAATGACTCTGAAATCTGTCTGAAAAAGAATTAAGAGAAAGAGAAGGTTCATTTTATTTTGAGATTGAAATTTAGATCCACGCTTGAATTCATATTTTCCTGATCGTGAAGGGTGAAAATGGAAAGATTATTATTGATACTATAGTTAATGCCAATCCGTCGCATTTCCCAGGATTCAAAGCCTGTGCCATAGATAAAGGTTATCTTTTTTGAAACCTTCTTTTCAAATCCAATATCCCAGTGCATCGGTTCAAACAAATCACCGGTGATTGTGAATTTCTCAAAGCCCAGTCTCTTTTCTGCTGTTCTCTCAATCGTGCCGCGCGCAAGATTGATTGCATATTCCTTTGCCATACCAGTAAGATTTATATCTCTTACCTCGCTTAGAATATGAGTGTCTGGTCTTCGTCTGCCGACCAATAATAGACTCACGATATCCTGCTCAGGGACTGGTGGATTTGAAGATAGTTTTAGATACCATTTTTCAATGGTCCCAGAAAGGTTCATTGTTATTTCATAATCACCATCTCTTGTTGATATGGAATGGATTGCTTCAAGGTTCAACACTGGATTTATTTGATAGGGATTATCAAGTTGTATCAATGCATTTGTAATATCAAATTTTCTTCCGAGATATTTAATTGTTCCGGGAGATGAACTTTTGACAGTGCCATAGACATTTATCCGTGATAGGAATCCCCGGACCTGGACATCTGCATCAACATTTACACTCGCAATATTATTGATAATCTCTATGCCATTTGGTGTGCTTATGCTAATGTCACAGTATATCTGTTTCAAAATCTTGTTTTTTTCTTCTGCAGGTCTATTCGCGGTTGTCAACAATTTTGAAATTGTTAGAAGATCAAATGGTTTATCATAAACTGCCCGGTCAATTGTTAATCCACCAATCACGGCATAAGACCTGCTGTTCGCTGAAAACTGCATTGAACTTGAAAGAAGAATAGAACCAAATTCTTTATTGTTATAATCAATTTTATTGAGTAGTATGTTTATGGCAATTGTATCAATCCCTGTTTTATTTAGCTGGAGATAACCATTTATATTAAACTCACCTTTATTAACTTGACCATTTATGTATTCAATATTAAAATAATACCTTTGAAATTTGATCAAGCCAGAAATTGATTTAATGGCCAAATCCGGTAATGCATAACCTACTTTTTCTAAACTCAATTGCCCGTTGATTTCCGGTGCATTCAAATTTCCTCTAATTTCTACATCTGCATCAAAAAAACCTTCTGGTTGTTGCCCTTTAGAGAATATTGCGTATAAAGAACCAATCTCAATGTGGTCGGCCTGAATCTTTAGATCGGTTTCGCCATATCTTTTGTCTAATGGTATCTGCCCCTGTATTGAGATATTATGATTTTCTAAAGTGATGATAGCCTTATGGATATATGCAAGTCCATTTTTGATTTCAATATTTATCGGTTCAGAATTGTGGATTGCATACTTTTGTGCTACCACATATATTGAATCAATCTGAATATTGGCTTCGGTCATATCAGGCTTGGTAATCTCACCTTTGGCTGTAATATTTCCGGTAATAGAAGCCTTTTCCAACTCAGCAAATTGTGCAAATTCAAAATGATTCAAAGACAGGTGAATATTAAAAGGATACGGTTCTGTAAGCTCTACTGATGCCTTGAGATTGAGGTTATTTTTAATATCAGAAAGAGTGACACCTGCACAGTTGTCTTTGATGTCAAATGATAGGATGTAGTTCTCAAAGGTCCATCTGTCATAACTGAAATTGAGCAGATGAATTTTACCGCTCCCATTGATATTCTTTGCGCGGCCAGAGAGATTGATATCCATTTTTAGATTGCCATTGAGTAGAACTGTATCAATGCCAAATACTTCAGGCGATTGAAATTTTATGTTCTCAGTAAAGATATTAACCATAAAACTATTATCTTTAATCCCATAATTCCCGGCAATGCTTATTTCCCCGCGCGGGCTTTTTATTAAACCCTTTTCAAGATAAATGATATTGTTTTTGAATGTGAATTCAAAATCTGCATTGCTGATTGTTTCACTGTAAATATGGGCATTTTCAATTGTCAATCTGCCTGAAATATTTGGATTATCAAGTGTGCCTTTTATCTCCGCACTTATATTTAATAGACCGAGAACTGGTACAGGTTGTTTTAAGAATTTATTTATCAGATTCAGATCCGCACAGTTGACATTTAGATTCCCTGCAAGGATTTCGGATTTTACTACATTTATTCTTCCGGCAAATTTTACGAGAATCTCTTTGTCTTTCAGTTTCAAATGACGAATAGAAAGAATGCTATCCTGATATAGAATCTCTCCGCTGAGTTCTGGTTTCATATGTGCATATTTTAGATTACCCTGGATTTCACCTTTGAATTTTGGGTTTTCAAAAGAACCTGTGATAGAACCGGGTATTCGCAGATTGCCATAGGGTGAAACAATTCCCACAAAAAGATTGGTAAATACCTTTTTCAATGTAATCTCATATCTGGTTCTAAATTCAGTTTCTGTGACAATTTTCGCATTAATATCAAGGCTATCCAGAAACGGTACCTTCCATTTTAACTTAATATAACCAGAAATGTGGTTCTTTTGATAATTCACCTTGATGTCAGTATGGTTTGAAATCTCGGGATTTTGATATTCACCGTTAATACTGCCTTTGCTCTGGATGATACCACTCAATCCTTCAATTGCGAATTCTTCGGGAATCAAATAGAGGGAATATGTTAGGGCAAAAAGATTATTTTCACTTAATGGAACATTACCTTTGATTGATATATATGAATCTTTTGTTCTAACATAGAAATCTTCAATAATAAAAACCTGATTAGCCAATGACCCTCTTAAATTAAGAAACATTGTAAGCCTTTTTCTATTTATTACTCCTGCAATATCTGCATTGCTTATTTCCAGTCTTTTCACAATGAAATGAAACGGTGTTTTTTTGTCTTTTGCTGGCTTACCTTCCCTGAATTTCAAATTTTGGGCTAATTGTCTTGCCTTATCTACATCAACGATTATTCCATCAATAAACACCGAATTAAGTTCAATTTTTTTTGATAACAGACCGAGAATATTATATGAGACACTCAGTGATTTGATTTCTGCAGCATCTTTGATTTTTAAATTATAGATTTTTGCTCTGTATAATAGATTTCCTTGCAGTGAACCAATGCTGGTTGGGATACCAGTCTTTGATTGAATTGTAGATTCAATCTTTTTTTTGACAAAATGCAATACAAAAGGAGTTCCAGAAAGAATGAAAACAATGATTATCAACAGTACAAGAACTATTGGTACAATTAATAATTTTCTCATTTGTTTTATTATAACAAAATCTACCATTTAGTCAATCATTATTGACTACAGATCCTGAATTGTCAGAATTTTAAATTATACAAATTCGCAATCCGCAATCCGCAATCCGAAATTCAGTTCCCTCTTGACATTTTCCCAGAATTCTGTATATTTACTTTATGTGCCAATTGCTCGGTTTATCATTCAACCAGCCTGTAACCCCTGAAATTTCACTTAAGGGTTTCAGAAAAAGGAGTTATGGTAATCCGGATGGCTGGGGTATTGCCTATTATCCTGACTGCTCTGCCCAAGTTATAAAAGAACCAAAGAGGGTGGATCAGAGTCAATTAACAGAACTAATCATAAAATACCCTTTGGTAAGTTCAAAGATAATCATTGCCCATTTAAGACAGGCAAGCAAGGGAATCCCGACATATAAAAATACCCATCCATTCCAGTTCAGATTTAACAAAAAAGACTATGTCTTCTGCCACAATGGAACACTCAGTGACTATAAAAAACTTGAGATAGGAAATTTTCAGCCAATTGGTGAGACCGATTCAGAATATGCCTTCTGCCATATCCTTTATTCAATAGCCCAGAAGGGTATAAATCAATGGTCAAAAGAAGACTTTAAATGGTTGTGTCAGGTCCTGCGCAATATCAACAAATTTGGTTCTTTCAATTGTCTATTTTCAGATGGAGAATATCTATTCGCATATCATACGCATATTCATAATACCCTTTATTTCCTTTACAGGTCTGCACCATTCGGCATTATTCACCTCAGAGATGATAAAACTGAGATAAACCTTTATGAAAAAAAGACCCATCCCAAAAAGGTTATATCATTGCGACAAATCCATTGACCGATGAAGAATGGATACCGTTTGAGCCTGAAGAACTCATAATATTCAAAGATGGAGAAATGGTATATTCAAGCACAGGAGCGAAAAAACTATTTTCCGGATAAAAAACATACCACTTAAATTTTAAGAATTAATCTCTGCACAAAATTTTATACGCACTTTTTTATGCTATTCTTTTTGCGGTCTTCAAAATCTCCCTAACAAAGGGATTATGTATTGAGAATTCTTTAGGAGTAAAAGCATGGGGCTCAATGCGTAAATCAATACTTCTTCTCAGTCGCATTAACCGAAGATTATCTTCAATCACATCACCTTTAAAATCCTGTGAAACAATCGCTAAATCAATATCACTGTCTTTGGTAAATTTATTCTTTGCATAAGAACCAAAAAGATAGGCTCTAATTATACGAATTCTATTTTCTTGCAAAATATTTAGATATGATTTAACTATCTTAAGAATTATTCTGCTATCATTTTTTTTAGCCATAATCGTAATTCCTTAATTTTGTCAATGTTCAACCTGGCAAACTGCTTAGTGCATTTTTTGTAAAATTTTAATTTATAATCAGTATATCGGGCAGTTATATTAAATGAGGTGAGTAAATCAAGAAAATCCTTCTGGGCATCATCAATTGGTAGATTTGATTTTGTGGCTATCAATAATAAATTGTGCGTATAAGGGGGATAATTGCTTATATTTTTTACAAAATATGCCTTTAACAACTTTTCAATTACTAAATGTCCTAAAAATAAAGCCCAATGGTAATCACCACTTTTAAACAAGTTATTCATTGTTTTGTAGTCTTTATCAGCCATCTTTATCCAGTAGTTAATAAGTTCCCTTTTTTTCATAGGAGTATTATATCAAAAATGAATAACCCGTCAAGTCTGGGATACTTCAGAATTTGCCAGGATACTCTTTTTCTATTAATTGATGACAGATGATAATACGAAGAAAACGGTCGTTGTAAGATAAAAAAGATAGAGTGCCTGTCCGTAATAGTTTAGCCCTCATAAAAATCACTACATATTTCCCTCCCTTGAGGGGAGGGAATAAAAGGGAGGGTGATGATGGAAAGGAAATCAGGAAATCAGGAAATCAGAAAATCACAAAATCAGTTTTCTTCCTGATACTCTGGTATCCTGGTATTCTGATGCTCTTAATTTATTACCCCCCACCCCGTATCAAGTACGGGGCAGGCTTTTTATCCTCTCCCATTAAGATATAATATAAAAGGTTTGTCAATTAAAGGAAAATAGATATACTTACGATGAAACACTCATTCGTAATTT
>JBNAVN010000002.1:0-91168 GCA_049700315.1 bacterium | reverse complement strand
ATCCTTTGAAATTCATAAGGGCGTGGAAATAGATGTTAATGTTTTGGCAAGAACTTAACTGTTGCTTAAGTTGAAATAAGAGATGTCAACCCTTGACTTTTTTATTTTTCGGATTATAATTAATAATAGTTATGGAGGTTTTTAATGCATAAACTTTTGACCCTGCTCTTGTTAGTCGCTTCAATCGCTGGAGCAGCGCAAAGACCCGGTGCGGTCTTTTTGTTAATATGGCCTGGTGCACGGGCAACTTCAATGGCTGGTGCTTTCTCAGCCATTGCTGATGATGCTACTGCTTGTTATTATAATCAAGCAGGTTTGGCATTTATGGATAAGGTGAATATTACACTTCAACATGCACCCTGGCTTTCTGGCTTACATCAAGGAATGTATTATGAATATGCTGGATTTATCAAACCAGTGAAGAACGGTGCATTAGGGCTGAATATAATTTATTTGACTACCGGTGAAACCGATGTCATAGACCCGGATGGAAACTATATTGGCAAATATACAACTTTTGATATCGCTGCAGGTTTGAACTATGGGTTCAGGATTGGACCTTCACTTGGCATCGGTGCTGGCTGGAAGTTTGTATATTCCTATCTGGTTGCACCCTGGGTATTTGGCAGATTGCCATATCTGGGCATCAAAAGTGGTGGTATTGGTATCACATACGCATTTGATGCGGGTTTGCTTTACAAGCCTTTTGAGTATGGTGCAGTATCTGCAGTTCTGCAGAACATAGGACCAAACATAGGGTATACAGAAAGTGGCGCTTCAGATCCCCTGCCTTATACGCTTAGACTTGGGTTGAAGATTCAACCGGTCAGTTCAAAAGTGATAAAGGTTGCCCTTACTGGTGAAGTCACCAAAGTTCTGGTAGGAATGTTTGCTAATGAAGATAATACCTTCTTTGAGAATCTAAAGTATGAAATACAGGAAGCCTGGAAAGGTGTTGGCCTGGAAATCAATTACTTTGATTTTGTACAGTTACGGGGAGGTTACTTTTATGATTATGAAGGGAAACGAATCGGATTCACATTTGGTGGTGGTATAAAGGCTGGTGGATTCGCACTGGATGTTGGCGTTGACGAAGCAATGTACGATTTTAAAACAACAAACCGTAAATTTTCCTTAAGTTATCAATTCTAATCGAATAACCTTCTTTAATAAAAATAAATGATTCTTCTCACCGGCGCGACCGGTTTTTTGGGTAAGAATTTTATCTTTGAATACGTCAAAAAATCACCGATAAAAATTCTTGTTCGCAAAACCTCTGATACAAATATTTTCAAAGACAATGCTAATGTCATAATTCACCGTGGGGATTTGGTTGGTAACAAAGGTCTTGACCAGGCACTGTGTGGTGTTGAAGTGGTTATTCATTGTGCCGCAAGAACAAATGGAAGTAGGTTCAATGAGTTCTATTGCGATAATATCATTGCAACCGTGAATTTGATTGAGGCGATGAAACGAAACAAAATAAACAAACTGCTATTTATCAGTACCCAGTCTGCCGGTGGTCCGGGTTGTTCTGAAAAAAAATTTATTGAAACCAGTCCGTCGCATCCAGTTTCTTTATACGGATTGTCAAAAAAAATGGCTGAAGATATTGTGATGAAGTCCGGTCTACCATACAACATACTCAGACCCTGCTCAATTTATGGTCCTTATGATATGGAAATATTGAAATTCATCAAACTGATAAAAAAGGGTTTCTATCCAATCATTGGTAGGGATAACAAGTATGTGAGTCTTATCTACATAAAGGATTTAATCAAATTGATGCAGATAATCATTGAAAAATCT
This sequence comes from bacterium, assembly GCA_049700315.1. Taxonomy (GTDB): domain Bacteria; phylum Hydrothermota; class Tepidihabitantia; order SM23-42; family JAOAFX01; genus JAOAFX01. The sequence goes on along the minus strand of JBNAVN010000002.1, from coordinate 89,359 downwards.
CTGTTTAACCAAAAGATTTATTATGTGAGTGATGGACATTGTTATCAATACGATGAGGTCGTGCGCGAGATTTGCAGGATACTGAACAGAAAATATTGTCTTAAAGTTAATATACCAGTATCTTTTGCTTATGCTTTCGGTTTGCTCAACGATTTACTTCTGTCGCAGAGGAGGCGATTAGTTGGATTTGATAAGATTCGCGATATGTCAAAGACCTTCTGGATTTGTGAAAATTCAAATATAATCAAGGAATCAAATTGGATGCCTGAATATGATCTCAAGAAAGGTATGGAAGAGACAATCAGATGGTATCAGAAAAATGGTTTTCTCGGGTCTTGACCACAAGTTTTTTTTCGTTATAATTATCTAAAATGAATACTATGAACAAAGATGACTTAATCTTGGGCAATCTGCATTGGTATGCTCTTTATACAAGATGCCATCATGAAAGGGCGACGAATAAGATTCTGAACGATCTGGGGATTACTACTTTTCTTCCAGAAATACTTGTGCCGAGTAAAAGGAGAGACCGGAAAATCTTGATTAAAAGACCTTTGTTTCCGAATTATCTTTTTGTTCATTTGGACCAAAATAAGGAAAACTGGCTTAAGGTTTACCACACCTATAGTGTGGTTAGAATCTGTGGTAATGGCAGACCTACGCCGGTTCCTGATGAAGATGTAGATTCAATAAAGATCTTTGTCCAGAGTGACCGGAATATTTATCCTTTACCTTTTCTGGTCGTTGGTTCCAAGGTGCGGGTGGTTTCTGGTCCCCTTGCCGGCGCAATCGGTATACTTCTTAAAGAAGACCACAAAAAAAGGAAACTGGTCGTTGCCATTGAATTAATGGGGCAGTCAGTCGCTGTGACCCTTGGTAATGATGAGGTAATACCTTATTAAGAATACCTAAATTTCAAAAATTCTAAACAACAAAAACCTTATGATATTTTTTGATGCCGATTTTTTCATAGACTTCATTCATTGTTGCCGTGGCAATTTCCTTTGCCCGGACACGGCCATTTTCTAAAACATCAAAAATGTATTCAGGCTTATTCTTGAGTTCTTTCTGCTTCTTCTGAATAGGCTGTAGTTTGCTGTACAAATTTTCTAAAAGAATTTTTTTGCAATCAAGACAGCCAATTCCTGCTTTTCTACATTCCCGGGCACAATGATCAATGTCTTCCTGTTTTGAGAACGCACAGTGCATGGTATATATATTGCAAACTTCAGGATTACCTGGATCAGTTCTTCTTTTTCTATTGGTGTCAGTAACCGCCGTACTTAATTTATTCCAGATGGCTTCTTTACTCTCATCAAGATAGATACAATTATCAAGTGATTTGCTCATTTTGTTCACACCATCAAGCCCAAGGATTTTTGATATTTTACCTAAATATTCTTTTGGTTCGGGAAATGTTTCACCAAAATAACTATTGAACCGCCTCACAATCTCTCTGGTCAATTCCAGATGTGGAATCTGATCTTCGCCAACTGGCACCACAACCGACTTATAAAGAATAATGTCTGAAGCCATCAGAACTGGATAATCAAGCAAACCCATATTAACATAGTCCGGATTTTGGGTTCTTTTTTCTTTGAATGTGGGAACCCTTGTAAGCCAGGAAATAGGAGTTATGGTGTTAAGTATCCAGGCAAGTTCAGTATGTTCAGAGACTGTTGACTGGAGCATGAGAATACTGTTTTCAGGGTCAACCCCTGCAGCGATGTAATCAACTGCACAGTTAAATATCCTTTCTTCCATTTCCCGGGGCTGGAATGGGACTGTGATAGCGTGGTAATCAACGATACCGTAAACACACTGGTAATCATTCTGCAGGGCAATCATATTACGCATTGCACCAACATAGTTGCCAATATGAAGTCTGCCTGATGGCTGGATGCCACTGAAGACATTTCCCTTTTTCATAATTCTATAATATCTAAAAATAGACCCGTGTCAATCATTAAGAGAGTTGAATCTTGAAATGCAGTGCAGGTGCCTATGCTGATAAGGTCTTGACCGATATTCGGCATCAATATTTTAAGCGCTGAACCGCAGGGGCAGCAGGGGTTGAGAATCTGCTTTTCCTTCGCTTGTTGACACATAGATTATTTTGACTAATATTAGGTGTGTTTCTGATCTTGTTACTACTTGCCCTTGCACCCTGTCTTTTTCTTTTCTGGTACTTTGTGCATCGGGACAAATACGAGCCAGAGCCCAAGAAATATATTATCAAGATATTTCTCCTGGGTGCCTTGATGGTATTGCCGGGTTTTCTTATTGAAGTCATGCTTGAACCCATTTTTACAACTCCTTTTCAGATTCTAAATGCCTTTATGCTGGCATTTATTCTTATTGCCCCGGTTGAAGAACTGCTGAAATTTCTTGTTGTCAAGAAATGGATTTATGACAAGATTGAATTTGATGAAGTTATGGACGGAATTGTTTATTGTGTTGCTTCATCATTGGGATTCGCAACAGTTGAAAATATATTTTATGTATTTAACAACGGTATTGGAACAGGTATATTAAGGGCATTTCTTTCCGTACCCGGGCATGCCTTTTTTGGCGCACTGATGGGCTTCTATATCGGTCAGGCAAAATTTAACAAACCCGCGGAAAAAAAATTAATATTTCTTGGAATACTATTTGCCATATTGACCCATGGACTTTTTGATTTTTTACTCCTTACAAAAACAGTCTTTGCTATTTTTGTGATTGCTTTGATAATATTTCTTGGGTTCTTGACCAGAGGTAATTTGAAAAAGGCAGAAACGCAGAGCAAGATGAGATTGGAACAGGAAGCTAAATCCTGTATCCAGAGTTTTGAGAAATGATTTTGCGCTGAGGTTGATTATTGACTTTGAGTTTTCAAAATATATAATATTCTGATATTTGCGAACATAAACTTTAAAAAGGAGAGCAGATGGCAAGAATTTTAAGTGGTACAGAACTTGCAGAAAAAATGCGCCAGGAAATGAAGGATGAAATTGCCGTTCTTAAGGAAAAACACAACCTTGTCCCAGGACTGGCAGTCATTCTGGTTGGTGATAATCCCGCATCAATTTCCTATGTAAAGGGCAAAGAAAAGGCATGTGCAGAGATCGGTATTATGTCGCGCGAATACAAATTTGATGCAGATTATAAAGAAGCGAATTTGTTAAAGTTGATTGACGAATTAAACCACAATCCAGCAATCCACGGCATTTTAGTTCAACTACCATTGCCCGACCACATCAATGAGGAGAAGATTTTATATGCGATCAATCCGGATAAAGATGTTGATGGATTCCATCCCGTGAATGTTGGAAAATTGATGATTGGTGCAGATTGTTTTCTTCCATGTACTCCCCATGGTATCCAGCAGTTGTTGTTGCGTAATGGGATTGAAATAGCAGGAAAGCATGTAGTCATTGTGGGCAGGAGTAATATTGTAGGGAAACCTCTGGCAATGATTCTCATTCAGAAAAGATCTGGTGCAAATGCAACCGTAACAATGTGTCACACAGGAACCAAGAATATGGGAGAATACACAAGACAGGCAGATATACTTATCGTGGCTGCAGGCAGACCACATACAGTAAATGGTGAGATGGTAAGAGAAGGTGCGGTAGTGATTGATGTGGGTGTTAACCGTATAGAAGATTCAACCAAGAAGAGTGGCTTCAGACTGATTGGTGATGTGGAATTTGAAGAGGTGAGCAAGAAAGCAAGCGCTATTTCACCTGTGCCAGGTGGTGTAGGTCCAATGACCATAACAATGCTTCTATATAATACGATTCTTTCCGCAAAAAGACATGCGGGTATATCATAAAATTTGATTTCAAATTAGCAGTGAAATTCAGGACCATAGTATATAATCAGAGAAAGAATGAAATAATCATACTTGATCAGACAAAGTTGCCTGATAAGGAAGTTTATAGGCGATTAGAAAACATAAAGGATGTTTATCAAGCAATAAAGACTTTACAGATTCGGGGTGCACCACTCATTGGTGTGGCATCCGCATATGGTGTGGTATTATCAGCCTATGACAATTCACCTGCGAAAGTAATGAAAGATGCTGAATATTTGAAATCTGCAAGACCAACAGCCATAAATCTTGCCTGGGCAATTGAGCGAATGAAGGCTTTGATAAAAAAAGAAAGAAATAGAGGTAAATTATACAAAACGTTGTTAGAGGAGGCAAAGGCAATTGAAAGAGAAGACAAAGTAGCCTGCAGAAAAATCGGCTACCTTGGTGCAAAACTGATCAAAGATGGTTACAAGATAATGGTTCATTGCAATGCAGGCGCACTGGCAACGAGTGGTATTGGCACTGCGCTTGGTGTGCTATACACTGCGAAAGAAATGGGTAGGAAATTTTCAGTCTATTCCTGTGAAACAAGACCTCTTTTACAGGGCGCAAGGCTCACGACCTGGGAACTAACCAAGAACGGCATTGAGACCCATACGATATGTGATAATATGGCAGCATCTTTTATGCCTGAAATGAATCTGGTTCTGGTTGGTGCTGACCGTATTGCCCGTAATGGAGACACCGCGAACAAAATTGGAACGAGGGGCCTGGCGATCATTGCTAAATATTACAGAATACCTTTTTATGTCGCTGCACCAATTTCTACATTTGATTTTAATATAAAATCAGGTGCTGATATACCGATTGAGTTTCGTGAAAGGCGTGAGATTGCCTATTTCAATAACAGATGTATTGTTGCAGAGAAGGCAAAAGTGTGTAATCCAGCATTTGATGTTACACCTGCAGAATTGATTAACGGATTCATAACCGAAAAGGGGATAATAAGAAAGCCATTCAGAAGAAATATCGGTAGCATCCAGTTGTCAAACTGCTAAATCCCGTTAATATTTATATTCATTGAAATTTACCATTTAATAATCAGGTCCTCACTCGGATAGAATCTTTCTTGCTTTATAATGTAGTAACGATTGTTGCCAATGGTTTGTTCTCTGGTGATCTGGTAATTGATTTGAGGTGATAAATCTTGATGCAAAATCACCGTAAATCTTACCTCCTTGATTGGTCTGTGCCACTTCCTGGTGGTTGTGGTTATATAGCGGAACACATTATTTTTCAATTTTTGCTCATAGGCAATTGTAAATGAATCCGTAGTGTTCGGCTCAATCACCATTGTAAAATATATTCCTACAGTATCTTTTTCGTAAGGATAAGCAAGTAAAATTGTATCAGGAAACAGGTAATTGGAGTCAACGGGGAATGGATAATAGAATTTTATTCGTTTGGAATATGGAGTTAAGTTCTTAAAAAAATAAGTACCGGTAACCCTTGCTTTGTTTCTGTTGATTTCAATCTTTATATCTTCTTTGCAAAAATCAATGGGTTCCCTTTTCTGGCAGAAGACAAAGGAAATCACAAGCAGTAATGCCAGAAGTAGCTGGAAAAAACTATCCTTGGTTATAATCTAATCACCTTTACCCGGATGTCCGCCATACAGATGAAATAAGCACCCTTGGAAACCGCTTTGCCAAAATCATCAGTACCATCCCAGATAACCTGGTATCCTTGCCTTATTGTTTCAACATTCCACTGCCTGACCAGCCTGCCGGTTGCATCATAGATTCTTAAATCATACCTGTTTTGTCCGGCAGACATTGTACCGGGCAAGAACCTGATCAGCAGATTGTTGCTGAAAAGAATTGGATAAACTTCCAGCTCTGGATTTCTTATTCTCAGACTCTGTGCTGTGTTGTTCTCTCCAATCCCAACAAGATAAAAATTGAAACCGGTCAATGGTTTTAATGCACGCAGAACAGGAACGGAATCGCTAATTGATTGATAGCCCGGAATTGAAACATTTATATAATAAGGTAGTGGTAAGAGGCTATCCAGTGAATATGAGCCGTCAGATTGGGTGTGTGTTGTGCAGGCAATGTAATACGGTTCATAATTACAAACTTCATAATATGGTGGCAGGATTGCCTGAACAGTTGCTCCGACAATCGGTAAACCAGAACCACTTTCACAAACATAACCCGATATATTACACCCTGGATAATCATCATTATCAGAACCGAAGGTAGGTGTATAATCAATATACCAATCAGTAATCAACAAATAACCTTCTGTACTATCATATAACCAACAATGATACTTTGCAGCAGATGCGCCTGCAGGTGGTGCTGGGATTATCAGATGCTTCCACGAAAAAGAGGAACAGGGATAACAGATACTATCCCAGGAATAAGGAAGATAGGAATGAATAAATCCGCTGTCCCCGGGTAGACTGAAAGACCCGGTTAGTACCGATGTGTCAATTACTGCATAGCCACAACCTGGCAGGGTTATTCCTGTATCAATATAGGCAGTGCCAGCTGGAGTAGTGATCACTCCATTCAAGAGAGGCTGGTCTAAAAAGATTGTATCATAAGCAGGAATCTGGAAATAACGAAATTCAATTCTTTGTGAATCTGAGATGGCAGTCTGAAATTCGTTTATCACCTCCATCATATACGGATTTGAGAAACCGACCCAGGGCACAAATAACATTAAAAAAACAATAATAGATTTCATGGAGCCTCCTGTCTATATTATAATAATATCTCGTTTTATGTCAAGGGGCTATAAATTGCAGACCATAATCTTGTTTCATCTAACTGCCGTGCCCTGAACCCTGTAAGATTTTTATCATCTGTTCATGGATCAATCCATTTGTTCCCAGAACTTCCCTGCCATAGATAGTGAATGGACGACCCTTAAAATCAGTGATCTCTCCACCGGCTTCTGTCAAAATCAATGAACCTGCTGCCTGATCCCAGGGTGATAATTTGAGTTCCCAGTAACCATCAAACCTGCCACAGGCAGTATAGCACAGGTCAAGGGCAGCTGAACCCAATCTTCTTACTGCCTGGGCACAAATGCAAAATCGCGCAAAGTAATTCAGATTATTCTCTTTGCTTTCTCTTATGTCATAAGGAAATCCAGTTACCAGAAGACTCTGGTTTAATTTTTTTGTATTTGATACAGTTATCTTTTTCTTGTTTAAAAATGCTCCTTTTCGTTTGATTGCGGAGAACAATTCTTTTCTTGTTGGATCATAGACCAGCCCAAGTACAATTCTGCCTTCTACTTCCAGACCAAGTGAAATTGCCCATATTGGTAGATTGTGGGCAAAGTTAGTCGTACCGTCCAGTGGATCAAGGAGCCATTTCATTGGTGTTTTCGTATTATGACTGAAATTCTCTTCACTCAAGATACTGTATTCTGGGAAATTTCTTCTTAAATAGGTTACAATCCTTGTTTGGGCGAGCTTATCAAATTGGGTTACAAGGTCTACAACACCTTTGTAGGATATGTATTTTCTCTGATTTGAAAGACGGTGTATATGGTCACCGGTATTGACAACAATTTTTGTTACTTGTTCCAGAATGCTACTTAGATTCATCTTTATTTCTATTTTTCAAAATCTTTTCGGGTTCAAGGATTGGCCTTATCTTTTTTGCTTCTTCCTCAGCAAGTTTTCCATATTTTGATTCCATATCAATCTTGATACACTTGTCAAAGTATTCAACTGCCTTATGAAATTCATATCTTTTCAATTCGGCGAGTCCCAGATAATAATAGACTTCTTGTAAGTTGGGACCAAGTTTTAGCGCCTCCTGGAAGAATTTGATGGCATCATCAGTCATCCCCCGTTCACTATAGACCAGCCCAAGGTAATAATTGGCATATAGTTTTGCCATTTTGTCTTTTGTTTGCTTCGCAACTTTGCTCAGGTGTTCAATCGCCTCTCCCCAGATACCTTTCTTGTAACAAATATAACCCAGATTATTAAGGGCAAATGGGTTGTCCGGTTCGATCAAAATGACCTTTTGAAAATAAAGCATTGCATCATCGTACATTTCTTTGTTCATTAAGGTAAGGCCAATCAAACCCAGACCACGTATGTTCTTGGGGTCTATATCCAGAACCTTCTTCAAAATACTTGTTGCTTCATCGTATTCCTCCATTACGATTAAATTCCAGGCACGGTCAAGGAGTGTAGCAATGTCAAGTTCGGGTGATGTGCGCGCCTTGATAAAAGAGTAAAAACGATCCATTTCTACTTTGCTCGTTTTTCGATTGCGGAATTCTTGGGCAAGCCGGTGCAGTTCATCCTGGGTTTGATTAAGATATTTCATTTCATTGACAATATCAATATACAACTTTCTTATCAATTCCTTAATCCTGTTTTCTTTATCCGGGGTATATTCCTTGACCAATTTGGCAAGTTCATTTAACTGTTGTCTTATCTTTTCAATCATAATCATTCAATCTCTGCTAATTTATTTAGTATTAAGCGCAAGGGCAGAACATAATCAATGACTCCAGCATCTATTGCCGATTGTGGCATACTTGCGATTGTTGCTTCAGATGGTTCCTGGGCAATTGTAATACCACCGTATGCTCTAATTCTTCTCAGTCCCGCGGTTCCGTCCCGTCCCATTCCAGAAAGAACGATACCCAGTGATTTGTTCTTAAATGTTTCAGCCATGGATTCAAAAAGTAAATCTGCACAGGGTTTTAGACCATATTTTGGAGGGTCATCAGTTAGAACAAGCATTTTGCCTGAGGGATGAACTTTTATGTGATTTCCGCCCGGCGCAATAAAGACAGTTCCAGACACTATTGGCTCACCATTTGTTGCTTCTTTTACTGAAAGACTTGTTTTCTCATTTAGATGCATGGCAAGACTTGTAGTAAAGAACTTTGGCATATGCTGAACCACAATAATTCTATAACCGGGTTCATTATTCAAAGATGATATCAAAAAATTTAATGCCTTGACACCGCCTGTAGAAGACGCAATTCCAATGACATATTCGGATTTTTTTGTCACGGGCTTGATATTGGTGACTGAGACAATCGGTCTCAGATTTGCATTGGCAACCCCTTTGAGTTTTGACAATAGTTCCTCTTTAAAATCATAAAGGTCAATTGATATGGGGCCAGAAGGTTTTGGAAAGAAATCAATCGCACCCATTTGGAGGGATTTTATTGTAATATCTGCACCCTGTCTGGTGTGGGCGGAAAGCATCAGAACCGGAGTAGGACTTATACCCATAATTTTTTGTAGAAATACAAGTCCGTTTTCACCGGGCAGTTCAAAATCAAGTGTTATAACATCAGGTTTCAACTTACTAAATTTTGCCCATGCCTCATTAACATCCCGTGCATAACCACACACCTCAAATTCACCCGATGATTGGATAATATCTGCAATCACCCTTTGCATCAACACAGAATCTTCCACAATAAGAATTTTTTTCTTCATCTAAATGACTTTTTCTCCATGACGATAGGATTTTATCAAGACTTCGCCCGTGTTGAGATTGAAGAAGATTGTTCTGCCCCAGTTGCCATACACATCTTCAGCGATCAGGGTAATTGAAAACTTCCTTAACTGTTCTCTGGTTTCAGTTACATTTCGCTGGCCAATAGATGATTGTATTAAATCACTGAACATTGTAGAACCACCGGCAATCTTTGCAACAATCTGTTTTCTATCTATGCCCCGGGTTGTGAACTGTTTTATCATTTCTTCAATTGCACCTTTAGGGTGTTTAAAACTGCCATCAGCACCATGGGGAAGGAGGATGTGAGCAAGTCCGCCGGTTTTGGTTTTTGCATCATAGAATGTTAATACAACGCAGGACCCAACACCGTATGCAGAAAGGATTACATCACCCTGTGCAATCATAATCTCACCAATGCCAACTTTCTGTTCAATCGCCATATTATTTGAGGAAGTTTTGTTTCATATCACCTATCAATTTTTTGATATACCCTTTCCGAGCGATTAACGATTTCAAATAGCTTTGCCTCAGGGATTCCAAGGAGAAGTTCTACTTTGCCAATGACAAGATAACCACCCGGTTTAAGTGTTTCGTAAAGTTTACGCACCAGGGTTGATTGTGCACTGCGATCCATATAGATAAGAACATTGCGGCACATAATCAGATTACATAATCCGAACGGGAAATTATCAAAGAGGTCAAGGTGACTGAACTGAATAACTGATTTTAAATTATCTTTTATCTGATAGCCATCGCTACACTTGATAAAGTATTTTTCAATATATGGCTTGGGAGTATATTGAAAAACTAACGAAGGATAAGTCCCCTGTCTGGCTTTCATCAATGCTTGTTCGTCAATGTCTGTTGCATAAATAACGAGTTTTTCCAGGATGTTTGATTCCGCAGCAATGATCGCCAGTGAATAGGGTTCTTCACCCTGGGCACAGCCCGCACTCCAGATCGTAATCTGTTCATTTTCTGCCAGGCGTGGCATAATTTCATTTTTCAGATACTCAAATGTTTCTGAGTTTCTGAAGAAGTATGACAGTTTTATGGTAAGCGTATCAAGAAGTTTTCCAAATTCTTCAGGATTATTGATAAGATAATCATGATACTGAGAGAATTCATTAAAACCAAGGGCGCGCATACGAACTCTTATTCGGCGGGTCAGGGGTTTTTCTTTATAACTTCCGCATTTGAATCCGGTTTTCTCTTCTACAAGCTTTATTAAATTTTGAAAACTATGTTCCACGCGATTTCTTTAATAATTCTATGTTCTGGGCTATGAGTTGCTGGTCAGGATGCAGACTCTGTGCCTTTTCCCAATGATTCAGAGCGCCATCAGCATCACCCAAACGCATCAAAATATTTCCTAATTTAAAGAGAACCTCCCAGTTTTTTTCTTCGTCAGGAATCTTTTCATATAGTTCTTTTGCGGCACCCAGTATTTGTGATTCATAATAGAAATCAGCGAGATTCCGGCAGATATCATAGTTTTGAGGTTCATCATTGACTGCCTGACGATATGTCTTTTCTGCTTCTTCAGGCAAGTCAAGCGCTTCATAAACAACTGCGAGGTTATTCTTGAATACTGCGGTGCGCGGGAATTTGTTCACACATTCTTTCAAGAAATCTATTGCCTTTTCCATATCATTGGATTTTATATATATCAGGGAAAGATAAATATGTGGTGTAATATATTCAGGTTTCTTTTCAATAACCTGCCTGAAGATAGATTTCGCATCTTCCAATTCTCCATTGTTAAAAAGTGAAATACCCAGATTGCAACTTATCCTGGGATTATCAGGTAAGGCTTGCTTTGCCTGATTTAGATTATTAAGTGCGTCGTCAAATAACTTAAGATTATTATAAACATATCCCAGATTATTTAATATAGCGGGATTTTTTTCTAAACCGACTGCCTTAAACAAAAATTCCTTTGCTTTTTCAAGATTTTTTCTTCTTATCTCAATAAGCCCGCAATACATAAGTGCTTCAGGACTATCTGGCGTTATCTCCAGAATTTTTTTGAATTCCCTTTCTGCTTCATCAAACATTCCAGTCTTATAAAAGGCAAAGCCAAGATTTCTATATTCTGTAATATCGCCAACAGTTTTCCTTGCGAGTTCAGTTTTCTCAGGCTTTTCCACAATACCCGCAGAAATCAACCCATATATTGTGCGACAGGTTTCAAAAAAGTCAAATTCTGAAAGCTTCAGGATGTCATCAATTGTGCGATTTCCATCAATGAGTTTTAATACTTTTTCTTCTTCGGCAGTCAAAGGGACACCAGCATAGTCTTTTTTCACAGCCAGCAGGGTTTCAAAAGGAGGAAGTCTTTTCTCTATTTTTCGCCATTCATCAATACGTCTTGCACCTTCCAGGAGTAATTCCTGAGGAGATAATTGAACCAGAAAGTCTTCATTGCCAGGTAATAAATCAGCTTCAAAATTGAAATAACCGGTTTCCCAGGTGAGCATGGTAAAAATGGTTTCAGCAATTTGATTTGCCAGTTCACCTTCCAATATTTCTTTCGTGATATGTCCTTTATCCACCAATATTTCTCCTACTCGTTTGTTGGTTCGGCGCTGCTCTTCAAGTACTGATTTCAGGGTAGATTCGTCAATGATTTGTTTACGCACCAGCATATCACCGAGTCGGTCTTTGCGATTTAGTAATGTCGCATAAATGATTCGGCCATCTTTAATAAAGATATTTCCAAAGTTCTTGCCATCTGTTACAGAAAGACACCCTGACCGTAAAGAATAACTCAAGAGTTGAATGACATCAGGTAGGGTGGCTTCAGTTAGTGAACCTTTAATCGCCATTTATTCCTTCTTGCCCAATGGTTCATAATTTTCTTCAAGTAATTCGTCAGCAATTTCCTGAACAAGCAATCTCTGCTCTTTCAGTTTTCTTAATGGTACTTCAACTGACGCTATTGGTTCCGGAACTGGCGGTTGTTCAATGGGCTGGACAAATTCTTTTTGTTCGGGTTCAGGTTTTTGTACTGCTGATACTTCAGGAACCGGCTGAGCGGATTCTTCGCCAGGCAGACCCAGACTGATGATTTCTTGTGCAGGCACCGGTTCGGGTTCAGCAACGGGCGCTCTCAAGTTTCTTACAAAGTCATCAATTTCATTGAAATTCTTAAATTGTGGCATTCCCTTTTTCTGAATTTCTTCAAATTCCGTGGGACTTAACTTTGAATTGAGTATTCTTTTTACCATCTCCGGATCAGGTTCCTTTAGTGATGCCTCAACGCCAAACTCAAAGATCAGTTTTTCGCTTTCAGTGAGTTTGAGATCAGGATTTATCGGTTCACAAAAAAAGAAAACGGCGTTTTCATTCTTGATAAAACCAAGAATCATTTCTGCGTATTCATTGCGCACATTTTCTTCCATTTCAAATATCTTATGAAAATTATCAATTAACAATGCATTTTTATCGCTAATGCTCTTAAAGGGTTCTTTAATTCCCTGGGCAAAATCACATACAACTGGACGGAAACCTCTCGCCTTCAAGTCATCAAATATCTCCCGGCATAAGGTGGTCTTACCTGTTCCTTTGTTTCCGAAAATAACATAGGGGTTAAATTTCTTACCTAAATTGGGCAGTATCGTTTTTTCATAAAGTTCAATTGCAGTTCTATTACATTCGCTTAAAATATAGTTTTCAAAAGGTTTTCTTTCTTCTGCCTGAGCCTTTTCTTTCATACCTGAAAGTAGCTGTTCAATTTCTTCTATTTTATCAGGTGAGAAGAGCATGGTTTCTATTTTCATGCTTGTCTCAGGGTCTTTTGAAATATCAATAGCACCAAATTCCTTCTGCAATTCAATGAGTCTTTCAACCCTTTTTATAAAGGTGTTATAGGCACTGGCGACCGTCTCAATATCGCCGTCAAGAAAAGGTTTCAGTTCGGATGTATCAAATCCCTTCATTTCCCAGATATAGATCTTTTCTTTATATTCACTGAGGGGATCTTTTTTCTCAGAAATTTCAGATAAAACTGCATCCGCGCTTTTTTTCAGTTCCTCAACAAGCGAAGTAACTGGACTATATATCCCGCGGGGATAGAACTCTTTCAAAATTAGACGAATGCTATTTAAATCAAAACTGATATTTCCCAATGAAGCATAGGCGACGAGTCTATTCAACATACCATCAATCATCCGAAAAGAGCCTGCAGAAAGCTGGGTGAGTTCAAGCGCAATATCATCCGGTATGATTATTCCTCTTTCTTCAGATTTCTTTTTGATAAAATCAACCAGTGCCATTTCCCTTGGTGCCTGTAGATCACACACGAGTCCACCTTCAAGGCGTGAGATAATTTTTGCATTTACATTTTTGAGTTCCCGGGGTGGTGCGTTACCACTAAAGCATAATTGTTTGTTTTTGGCAATCAGTATATCAATCATTGCCAGCATCTGTTCTTGATATTTTTCATTGATTCTATTTATATCATCAACAAATATCGCTGAGTCATATTGATTTGTATTCTGTAGATAATCTTCAAATTCCTTGGGTGTAAAAAATAGGGCTGGTTCCTTCTTTGTAAATTCCGTATGCAACGCCCAGAGAAAATAGGTCTTACCAAAACTACCTGTAGCATATACATAAAAGGGATTAAAGATTTCTCCCGGAAATTGTAAGATCTTTTGCCCGGCCATATATGCAACTTTATTGCCTTCGTATACATAGAGGTTCTCAAAATCTATGGTTTTCTTGGTCATACCGTCCTCAAAATGCCCTTGATACCTTTGGAAAACTCTTCGGATGCCACTTTGACAACTCCGGGGATGGTTCGGTCATCAAAGAGAGAAACAAGAAGGTAATTGCCATCAAGTGAAACATAATAGACACTTGCCCTTTTGCCTTCCTGCAAAAGCTCAGAAAAATTTTTCTCACCAACAATCCGCGCCAGTTCCATTGTGGAATTGAAAATATTACAAGTTAGCGCTGCAATTGTGAAGACATCAAAAGAACGGGTAAAGCCCCTTTGCACAAGAAGGTGCCCGGCACTGGTTATCAGCATAGACCACACGACATTTGTCTGTGAAAAGAAGTCATTGAGCAGTTTTTCCAATTTTTCAATTTCTACACTTGTCAGGGTAATTGTCGTGCTTGGTTCTTTCATAGTAAATTATAATTGAAATTTTCAGAAAAGTCAACACCAAATTTCAATATGCTATTTTAACCTTTTCAGTCGTGCAGCAAAAACACCATCGGTATCATGAAAACCCGGCAGGATCTTCAAATATGTATCCGCGCTTTCTATGAAATCCTTTGCTGGTTCAACGACAAAATTATCGTTATTCTTCAGAAATTTCTCTATTACTTCTTCGTTTTCGCGGGGCAATACGCTGCAGGTTGAATAGACGATTGAACCCCCGACTTTCAAAAATCTTGCGGCATTTGACAGCAGGTTAAATTGCAGATTGGACAAACGTGCAAGTACTTTCTTGTTGACTCTTTCTTTAACCTCAGGCCTTTTGGCAATCACTCCCGAATTCGTGCACGGTGCATCAACAAGGACTTTGTCAAAATCATTAACCAAATAATGTTGACCGTCAGCAAGGACATATTTGATGATTGACAACCCTAATCTTTCCGCATTTTCTACAACGAGTTTAAGCCGGGAACTGCTTACTTCGCAGGCAATAATAACTCCCTGGTTTTTCATTAGCTCAGCAATATAAGTAGTTTTACTACCGGGTGCAGAACACACATCCACAATCCGTTCGCCCGGTTTCGGAGCCAGAAGGTGACATATCATACCCTGTGCTTCATCATGGATTGAGAGCAAACCTTGTTTCAACAAGGAATTATTGATAAGCGTTCCCAGGCGACTTATCCTGCGGAACTCGGTAAGCCAATTTGCGGGTCTTGGTTCAATTCCCATTTCCTGCAATTCTTTTTCAACTGCTGCTGGTTTTGCCTTCAACATATTAATTCTGATATATGGAATCGGGCGATTTTTGAAAGATTCAATTATCTTTTCACCTTCTACTGGGTATGCTTCCAGTATTTTGCGCAGAACCCATGCCTGAGGTTCGCGCATTGACTGAACTTTTTTGTTGCGTATAACACCCCGGAGTACCGCGTTAATCAAGGATTTTTCTTTAACATTTCTGCCCAAATTCACAGCTTCATTGACTACAGCATAGACCGGGATGCGGTCCAGAAAAAGGTATTGATAGACTGCTATGCGCAGGGTATTTTTTAGTATAGGATCAGAGGCATTGAAGTCACCGATAAATGTTTCTCTTATGATCTGGTCAATTTCTTCGCGATGGCGTAGTGTGCCAAAGGCAATTTCATTTGCCAGGGCACGGTCATCATCTGACAATTCATCTTTTTCAAAGATTTTTCCTAAAGCAACTTTCAAATTCGTGCCTTCGTCTACTTCACAAAGTGCACTTAGGGATGCTTCTCGTGCATTCATTTATCTATCCTTTCACCATCTTTAATACGAAATCCGTTCAAAAAATCCTGGGCAGTCATTGCCCGGCGATTTTCTGGTTTCAAAGTCTTTATGATTATTGAACCATTTCCGGTGCCAACATATAGTTTTTTATGCTCAATGTGAAAAATACCGGGTTCTAATCTTTTTTCTCCTAAATCTGCTTCAAGTATTATCAACTCAGTATTTCTAAAATTAGTACGTGCACCAGGATTTGGATTAAGGGCGCGAATCAGATTGTAAATCTTCTCAGTGCTGTCCTGCCAGTTGATAAACATTTCTTCTTTTTGGATCTTCTTTGCATAGGTCATCTCTGATTCACTCTGCTCAATCGGCTCATAGTCATTTTTTTCAATCATTTTCAAGGCATCAATGATAGCCTCAGCACCTAACAAAGCAAGGCGGTTTGAAAGGGAACCATAAGTATCATTTTTGTCAATTTCTATTTCCTTGCGCAAGATTATTTTTCCATGATCAATTTTTTCGTCCATAAAAAAAATTGTAATGCCGGTTATTCTTTCTCCTGCCATTATTGCCCGCTGGATTGGTGCAGCACCACGATATTTTGGAAGAAGTGAGGGATGGATATTTACTCCGCCAAATTTTGGCACTCTGAGTAATTCACCACTGAGAATGTGC
Organism: bacterium; assembly: GCA_049700315.1. Taxonomy (GTDB): domain Bacteria; phylum Hydrothermota; class Tepidihabitantia; order SM23-42; family JAOAFX01; genus JAOAFX01. Next base: position 72,942 of record JBNAVN010000002.1, on the reverse strand, counting down.
CCGTATGCAGAGAGTACAAACAGGTCGGGTTCAAGTGCTGATAGAGTTTTTATGAATTCCAGGTCATTTGGGTTTTCAGGGTCGAATATCTTTATGCCTTTGTTTTGTGCCCATTTTCCAATATCAGGGAGTTCAATCTTCAGACCTCTTCCTTTTGGTTTGGGTTTTGAAATGACCACTCCAGAAAGTTCATACTGCTCAGAAATTTTCTGGACAATGGGCAGGGAAAAATCAGTGGAACCGAAGAATACTATCTTCATTGCTCTGTTTTAAGATTTGAAAGATACTGGTCCAATTTTTCTTTTTCGTTTTTATTGACATAATCAATGAAGAGGATGCCATTCAGGTGATCATATTCATGCTGGATTGCCCTTGATACAAGTCCGTCAGTTTCAATGACAAATTTTTCATTGTACAAACTCTGATAATGAAGAACAGTGCGTTTGAATCTTGGGATATGCAGATATAATCCAGGAAAACTCAGACAACCTTCTTCATCTTCATGATTCTCTTCTGTTTTGATTATCCGGGGATTGATGACGACGATTGGTTCGGGTTTATCTTCAAATGGTTTGAGATTCAGAACAAACAATTTGTGCAAACTACCTATTTGATTTGCAGCAAGACCAATGCCATCGTTCTCTAACATGGTCTGAATCATAGTTTCACTCAGATCAAAAATTTCCTTTGTTATTTTTTCAATCGGCGTTGTTTTTTGTCTTAATATTTTTTCAGGATACTTAATTATCGTCATAAAATTTTTCTTTCAAATCTTACCTTTTCAATTTTTACATATATTTTTGTCTTTTCAAAATTTAGCTGCATCTTCTACAAAGAACATTTCTTTCTATAATTACTATTTTCAGTTAATTTACTTACCTTCCTCCAATGAACCAATCTTAGAAACTATATGACTTCGTTCAAAATCAACTTTTACTCCATCAGCAATTACAAGACTGATGACATTATCTTTAATATTGGCAATTGTGCCATATATACCTGAAGATGTCATAACCCGGTCTCCTTTTTTCAATGAATTAAGTAATTGCTGGTGTTGTTTCTGTCTTTTCTGCTGAGGAAGGATGAGCAGAAAGTAAAAAACCACAAATATCAAAATCAGCGGTAATAGACTGAAAATCGGATTACTCTGGCCCTGACCAGATGTTTGTCCATATAGAAATTCCATTATCTTACTCCTTTAACACTTAATTATACTTAGATTTAGACAGAAGTCAATACGGATGTGTTTAGACTCACAATTCGCGTCGGCCTTCAAATGCCCTTAAAATGGTCGTGCCATCAGCAAGCCCAAGGTCACTACCCATTGGCAATCCCCGGGCTATTCTTGTGATCTTAATATCCAGTGGTTTTAGCAATTTTGCAATGTAGAGTGCGGTCACATCGCCTTCCGTTGTTGGATTTGTGGCGATGATTACTTCACTGATATTGCGTGATTTTACTCTTTGAATTAAACTGTCGATCCGGAGGTCTTCAGGACCAACATTATCAATCGGTGAAATAACACCATGGAGAATATGATATAAACCCTTATATTCACCAATTTTTTCTATCACCATTACATCGGCAGGTTGTTCAACAACGCAGATAATCTCTTTATTTCTGTTTGCTGCAGAACAAATTTCACAGGGATCCACCTCTCCGAGATTGTGGCAAATTGAGCATTCCTTTAATTCAAGCCTTGCCTTCAGAATTGCATCGGTAAGCTCCTTGACCCTTGATACATCCATCTTCTGAAGATAAAAAGCCAATCGCTGAGCAGTTTTCCTGCCGATACCCGGAAGCAACTGAAGTTTTTCAATTAAGTCATTTAACAAAGGCATAGTAGATTTTAGTCAAAATTCGTCTCAAGTCAATGCACTATTCGGGAATTTTTGCTTGACAAAACGGCAAATTTGGTCTATAATCAAGCGTGTTTTTCTGGTTATTGATTTTTATTGGCAATGGAATTGAGCAGGATACAGCACCTGTTGATTCAACCCAAATCAAGAGATATGAAATTCCTGAAATCATAGATTTTGGAAAGATGGGTATGTATGATAGTTCACTGAATCAGACACGGGTTATTGAACCCGTGCTTTTTTTCAATGAATTTAAAGAGTTTGCTTATCTCACGCCATATCTGGTAAGAGACAGGGGCTATTCACTTGAAATTGTTAGTCCATATCAAGTAAAGATGTTTCTTCATTCACATTATCTGGACAACTATTTCTTAGAAAACTTCAATTTTCTTTCGTTGCCTATGAATTTTCTTAAACCTGTGAAATTGAACAAGGTGATTGCTGATGAAGGTGTAAAAAACCTGGAGATTGACACAAAAGTGAATACCTATGATCAACCATATTCCTGTCTTTATTTTACCTTGTTTGGTGAAAGCAAATATAATCTTGATTTCACACGTGCAATCACGAATTTTGCAGGTTTTTATCTTAGTGGTTTATATTCCCGACAGTATAAGTATTCTGACCGTGGTCATCTGCGCACAAATGCAGGTTATGCAAACTTTTATTACAATCAATTCATTCCCTCGCGCATTGACCTGCTATATACAGACAATAGTTATGATACCTTGCGTAATCTTAAATTCAGCGATATCACACTGACAATGGGAAATGATTTTTATAGAATTGCTGCTTTCCAAACCATCAATCGGAGTGAGTATTTTGATACAACAAGTGCTACAATTTTGAATAACCAATTGACAATCTACGGTGTAAATCAGCGGATAATGTTTTCATTGAAGGGTTTTGAGAATATCATTGGCCTTTATGCCTCAACAAGCAGATTCAAGTTTGATGCAAGCAAACCCTCAGACGACGAACAGATGGATTTCTATCAAAGGTTAAATTATGGATTAAATCGGTTGACTGCAGGTTTAGGGTACTCAATAACCTATGAGACTGACAGGCGTGTTTATTTTAATCCTGAGTTGAAGTTAAACTACAATGCATTAAATAATTTAGAAATTTTTGGTTGTTTAAAACAATTTCATAAACGGGCAAATTTTGTTGCAAGATACGGCAATGAGAAGCTGACTGAAAGATTGATTAATATCACAGGAGAGCCGGGCATAAAGGACGAAGAACATCTATACAAAGAGATTGGTTTTGAGATCAAAAAATCGATTTTCTCTTTTTATCATTCTGCAATCACCAATCAAATTGTCTATGAAAGGGATAGTGCAGATCACTTTTCAGCAGTCAACATTGACAACGATTATTTGTCTGGTTTTGACGGATTTTTTGAAATGCCCATCTGGAGGTGGTTTTCAATTAGTGGTGCTTTCAACTATTTGTTAAAGCCTGAAATTTATACGGTGTTTCCTAAAACAACTCTAAGATTGGGGTTAAGTGCCAGGAAAAAGACAGAACGATCATTGGTTTGGTTTTTTACACGTTTTGATTTTGTAAGCGAAAGGAATGATATTGCGGGTAATCATTACAAGCAATATTGGACAATATCACCAGGGCTATCAATTAGATTCATTACCTTGAATATAGGAATGATTCTGGAAAATATGCTGGATGAAAATGTAGCTGATTTTCCTAATATGGGTCGCATGTTTGGTTTGGAAGTAAAATGGGAATTCTGGGATTGAAATGTTCATCCTCCGTATTGATGACCGACTAATTCATGGTCAGGTTGTTGCTGGCTGGGCACGACCCCTGGGAATTGAAGAGTTGATAATTGCCAGTGATACAATCAGCAAGGATAATTGGGCATGCAGTGCTTATCGTCTTGCAGTACCGGAAAATATCGTTTTCAATTGTTTTGACATAGGGACTTGTGCCCAGTATTTGAAAGATGGAATGGATAAGAAGAGAATTATGATTGTTGTAGACAAAGTGAAGGATGCTTATCATCTTGTAAAGAATGGGTTGGCGATAAACGAAGTCTTTATTGGTGGCTTAAGTTATCGTGAGGGCGCACGTTCAATCGCGCCATTTATATATCTTGTTCCTGAGGATATAGAGGCAGTGGTCAGGTTGCATGAACTGGGCATAAAAGTAACTGGTAAACAACTGCCCAATTCCCAACCTATTGATATAATTAAGAAATTGACAGGAGTGTAAATGGTAAGACTTGCATTATACATACATAATCATCAACCGGTAGGAAATTTTGACGAAGTATTTCAGTTTGCCTATGAACATTCTTACCTGCCTTTGATAAAGACATTGTTAGAATATCCTTCAATAAAATTTGGTATTCACAACTCAGGACCATTATGTGAGTGGTTATCACAGAAACATCCTGAATACTTTGATTATTTGAAGGAAGCGGTAAAAAACAAGCAGGCAGAGATATTGATTTCTGCATACAGCGAACCGATTCTTTCTCTAATCCCTGCGCGTGATCTTATTGAACAGATAAAATACTACAGAGAATTTATCCACAAGACATTTGATTATGAAGCTCATGGTCTGTGGTTGACGGAAAGGGTCTGGGAACCAGGGTTGGTCCCTTTGCTTGCAGAAGCAGGTGTTGACTATACTCTTCTTGATGATACACATTTTCTCTACGCAGGATTGAGTGATGATGAATTAAACAATTACTTTATCACTGAAGATAATGGCAGAGTTTTAAAGTTGTTTCCAATTTCCATGAAATTGCGCTATTTAATTCCATTCCATCCGGTTGAAGAAGTTCGTCGTTATCTTGAGGAAGAGGGCAGCAGGTGTGAGAATATTCTGAAGGTGCTGGGTGATGATGGTGAAAAATTTGGAGTCTGGCCCGGTACATATACCTGGGTTTACAAAGAACAATGGCTGGAAAAATTTTTACATTTTGTGAAGAATGAACAATGGATAAAAACTGTTCACCTCAAGGATATCATTGAAAACGAACCGCCTGCAGGTAGAATCTACATTCCCACTGCTTCCTATGAAGAAATGGGAGAATGGGTTTTACCTTTGAAAGCTGGTAAAAATTATGTAGAACTAAAAAGGGCAATTGACCACAGGTATTATCATCTTGTCCATGGTGGCTATTTCAAGAACTTTTTGACCAGGTATCCAGAGGCAAATATTATGCACAAGCGTATGTTATATGTCTCCAATAACATAAAAAATGAACCTTCAGCAAAATTAAGTTTGTGGCGCGGGCAATGTTCCTGTGCTTACTGGCACGGTATTTTTGGTGGATTATATCTGCCTCATTTAAGGGAGGCAGTGTACCGCAATCTTATTGAGGCTGAGTCATACAATATTGAAACTGGTGTTAGAGATTTTGATATTGACGCTGACGGAAAGAATGAGCTTGTTGTCAGCACTCTGTATTATTTCTGTATTATTGATAGAGATACCGGAGGTTTCATTGAGATTGATGACCGTCATCGGAGAATGAATATTCTAAATTATCTTAGTAGAAGAAGAGAAAAATATCATGAACTGATTCCCCAATCTACCGGTGATGAGGAAATCAAATCAATCCATGAGGTTATTCGGTCAAAAGGGAAAGACCTTGAAAAATACTTGATTTATGATAAATACAAAAGGGCATTTGCGATTGAAAGACAGCTTGAAACAATTCCGCAAAAACAGGATTTTTACTATCAGGAAAATCTTGGTGAAATAGTCCATTATAGATTGGTAAACCTCAAACCCTGTGAATTTACCTGGTTAAATGAGTCTGCGAATCTGAAAAAGATGATAAAAATTGAAGATTCAACTCCGGCGATAAAGATCGGTTATGAAGGGAAGATAAATCACTTAGGTGTTGAATTTTCCCTTGGAATTTTCAATGCTAACTTAAAAATAAATCGTGAATATAGTGTCTATGAACTACAGGAACTTTCAGATCTGCAATCTTTCACAATTGATGCCGATGATTTTAGACCGATAAAATTTAGTGCCTCAGAAAAATTTGTATTATTGTCATATCCAATTGAAACAATTTCATCAAGTGAATCAGGATTTGAAAAGATCTTTCAAGGTTTCTCAATAATGCTGATTTTTTCTGAATGCCCCAGGATAGAGATAGAACTATGATTCTGCTGCTTACTCTGTTTGGTGCTCTTGTTTTGCTTGATAAATACGCTGTTGGTGAATTTGGCATATCGCAGCCGATAGTTGCGGGGGTTATAATAGGTGCATTCTGTGGTGACCTGAGAACCGGCATATTCATTGGTGCTTTATTTCAGATGATTTTTCTTGCCAATCTTCCAATCGGAAGGGATGTACCACCTGATGCCCAGGCTGCAGGTATTGCTGGTTGCGGTTCTTATTTTATCATGAAACAGGTCAATCAATCAGAACCCAATCTTGTAATCATCTTTCTCACTGGCATACTTGCCGCAGTCTTGGGTAGTTTTCTTGATACGCTTGTTCGCAGACTTAATGAACAGTTCTATTATCGGTTTTTGCGAGACAAATCCTGTCTTTCTTTATGCCATTTTACCGGGATTTTGACTTCGTTCTTAAGGGGTGTCATATTGCTTTTGCCGATCTTTGCAATTGTGAGTGTACTGCGATTTGAGATCCTTACAAGTTCTTTCAGCAAGGAATTTCTGATGATCGTTATCGTAGCATTAGGTATCGCCAATGGGATCTATCTATTTATAAGAGAGAAAGGATTTTATTTGTTTGTCATTGGAGTGTTATGCGGCTTGGCGTTTTTCGTCTTATAAAACTATTTTTTGCGAGCATTTTTTTGCAGTGTTCCTGGTCATTCCATTCAATGCAATCAATGGGATTTTTGTTCAATGTTATTCTTGGATTGAGCAAAGAAAAGAAGGATTTACTATTACAAAACAGCCGAGTTTTTTTCAATACCCATCCCTATATGGTTGGGTATATTATTGGTGCAGTGTTAAGGGCATATGAAAAGAACGAAGACCCTGAAGAAATAAAAAATCATATTATGGTTGGACAATCAGTCTTTGCTTCGGCAGGCGATCTGTTGTTCTGGCAGACCATCAGACCTGTCCTTTTGTTGGTGGCGACGATAATAGGTTTGAAATATGGGATTGCCGGACCATTGATCTTTGTTATAATTTATAACATTATTCATGTATACTTCAGGTTTGATGGTTTTGTTTGCGGTTATGAACAGGGATGGGATGTCGTTTATATAATAAAAAGCAGAAAGGTTGTATTTATGCAGAGACTATTTGAATCACTGGGTGCGTTTTTTGCAGGATTATTGCCCATTGTATTACAGAAAAATTTCAATCTATTTTTTTTATTACCCCTGGTAGGTATTTTCCTCATACTCTTATGGAAAAAGGTTGCACCAATCCTAATCTTGACTTTTGTCTTTATTTTGATAATAATTAATCTGATTTTGATATGATAAAAGAAACGATAACAATATTGAATGAAAATGGCCTCCATGCTTTGCCTGCGTCCCGTTTTGTAAAACTCGCGGAAAAGTTTACGAGTAGGGTTGAGATAATAAGGGATGGGGTAAAGGTGAATGGAAAATCAATTATGGGCATATTGACCCTGGCTTGCGAAAAAGGCGCAAAAGTAACATTGATTTGCAATGGCAAAGATGAGAAAGAGGCCTTCAATGCCTTAAGGCAGATTCTGGAAGGTCAGGACTGATGCCTAAAGAAAAGATACTACACGGTGTTGCCGCCTCAAAAGGTGTAGCTAAAGGTAAAGCATTTATTTACGAGATAAAAAAGACCGAAGTTTTCCAGACGCCTATTCTGTCGGTTTATCTGAAAGAAGAAGTGACAAGATTTGTCCAGGCAATCAGTAAGACAAAAGAGGAACTGAAAGAGATTAAAGAACAGATCAATCGTGAGATCGGTGAAGATTTTGGACAGTTTCTTGATGCCCAGATTATGATGCTTGAGGATGATACAATAATTGAGACAGTAAAACAACGGATATTTGATGAGAAAAAGAATGCCGAATACATATATTATGAAGTGGTCAGCGAGTATGCGAAAAAACTTGGTGAAAGCAAAAACGCCTACTTCAAAGAAAGGGTAATTGACATATATGATGTCGCGGAACGAGTTTTGAAGAACCTTTTAGGAGTGTCCCATTCATCGGTTCTTGAGGCACCTGCGGGTTCAATTGTTGTTGCCCGTGATATTCCACCTTCAGAAGCAACGCTTATTAATCCTAAAAATGTTATCGGTATCGCAATGGAATTAGGTGGAAGAACGTCGCACACTGCAATCACAGCCCGTGCACTTGAAATACCTGCAATATTGGGCATTGGTGATTTGTTGAGCAAGGTTCAGAATGGTGATGAAATAATCGTTGATGGAGAGCGGGGCATCGTGATCATAAACCCGAGTGAGGGGAGAATAAGTTTTTATGAGAACCAGCAAAAGAAAAACCTGCAGATTGAAAAGGCGTTATTACCGGTGTGTGAACTGCCACCTGAAACAAGGGATGGCAAACACGTAGATGTATCTGCAAATATTGAATTTTTTGCAGAAGCCGAACATGCCCTGAAATATGGTGCAATTGGCATTGGATTATTCAGAACTGAATTTTTGTATCTGGCAAGGCGTGGTAGCCCTTCGGAAGAAGAACAATTCCGGGTTTACAATGCCCTTGCAAAAAAAATGAAACCTCATCCGGTGATTATCAGGACTTACGATTTGGGTGGCGATAAGATATTTTCTGACTATCGTGAGGCAAATCCCTTTTTGGGTTGGAGGGCAATCCGTGTTTGCCTTCAAGAGAAGGAATTCTTTAAAACTCAGATCCGGGCCATTTTACGCGCATCAGTGAATAAAAATATCAAGATCATGTTTCCAATGATTGCAACCTATGAAGAGATCAAGCGGACAAGACTGATCTTCAACGAAGTGAAGCAGGAATTGAGATCAAAGAAACTTGAATTTGATGATGGAATTCAATTGGGCATTATGGTTGAAACACCTTCGGCTGCATTGCTGAGCCCATTTCTTGCCCAGGAAGTTGATTTTTTCAGCATTGGCTCTAATGATTTAACCCAGTATGCACTGGCAGTTGATCGGGGTAATGAAAAGATAAGCAAACTGTTTGACCATTATCATCCCGCAGTTCTCAAATTGATAAGAGAAACTGCACAAGCAGGACATAATGCACACATCTGGATAGGATTATGCGGAGAACTTGCTGGTGATCCTCTGGCAATTCCGCTTTTGCTTGGTCTTGGAATTGATGAACTATCAATGAGTCCATCCTCAATACCAAGGGCAAAACTTGTCTTGAGGACGCTTACCATACCACAGTGTCAAGAGATTGCCCAGGAGTCATTGAATTTCCGTACAGCACTTGAGGTAAAGAAATATTTGAATCGGGTGGTGAGGAAAAGATTTCCGGGGATTGAAGGGGTGATGAAGTGAAAGATATGAGAAAAATAATCTATTCATTACCTGAACAGATTGAAGAGTCAATCAATCTTTTTGATTCTGCCTGGAAAAATGCGGCAAATAAATCTTATTTCAACAAAGGGTTTGAAAAGGTTTTAATATGTGGGATGGGTGGTTCTGGTATCAGTGGTGATATTGTTTCAGCTCTGTATCCTGAAATCAACATTATTGTCAATAAAGATTATCAGATACCTGCTTATGTTGATAAAAATACCCTTGGTATCCTTGTTAGTTATTCAGGAAATACAGAAGAAACTTTGAGCAATTATAGTGTTTTAACGAAAAAGGGTATGCAAGTTGCGGTGATTTCGTCAGACGGACAACTTATGAAGAATAAGGCATTTTTGAAAATTCAGATTCCTCAAGGATTTCCTCCCAGGGGTGCATTAGGGTATCTTTTTACACCGATACCTCTTCTGCTTTTTCGCACTGGCTTACTTGCAAAAAGTCCCAGGATAGAACTGGCGAAGATGGCAATGTTTTTGAAAAGCAAAATGAGAACTCTTGAAAAAAGGGGGAGAATTATTGCAAGGCTTATTGAAAACAAACTGCCGGTAATCTACACAAATTCAAATGTATTCGCAGTGGTGGCAAGAAGATGGCAGTGTCAGCTGAATGAGAATTCAAAAGTCTTATGCCACACCAATGTCATCCCTGAAATGAATCATAATGAGATTGTTGGTATCGGCCGACCCAAACAGATTACCAGAGAATTGATTGTAATATTCATCAATGACCCTAATGCTTTTGTGCGTAACAGACTGAGGGTCAGGATAATCAAGAAGTTGATCAACCAGGAGATCAAAGGGCTGAGATATCTTGATATCAATCCTTTGGGCAGGAATCCGCTGGAGCGAGTTTTCAGCACAATTATGCTGGGCGATTTCTTGAGCTGTTTTGTTGCCCTGAAAACCGGCATTGACCCAATGCCGGTCAAGAGGATAGACTATCTGAAAAAAGAATTATCAAGAACAAAGTGATCATCCATTCTTAAGTTTGAACTCAATCTGTCTGACTACCCAGACGCGTACAGACTTGTCTCTTTGTTTCGCGGGAGTAAATTTGGATTTCTTTGCTGCACTGATTGCGGATTCATCAAGCATTTGATTTTCGCTCGACTTGATTATTTCTACGGCAATCACACTACCATCAATATCAACGAGCATTTTGACCACGACTTTGCCTTCAATCCCGGCTTTAACGGCAAGTGGCGGATATTCCGGTGCAGGCATTGATATGGGTTGAGGTTTAACCTCTACTTTGTAATACGGAACGATTTCAATATCAGGTCCAATTGGATTGGTTGGAATGATATTCTCCACGAGATCCGTAGGGTTTATTGTCTCCACACCATCATCTGGATTATCAGCAGGTGTGACTGCAGGTTGAGGTTTGGGTCTTTCAGTATTATCAATGGGTTCTATCTGTTTATCAATCTGCATTGTGACTTCATTGATTATACCCACGACTTCTTGTTTCAATTTGTAAGGTTCAGGTTCGGCATAGGGAAGGGTGAGGAAAAAGGCGATGATCAATCCAATAGCAATGAGAAAACCTGCCCTTATATATATTCCATACATCTTCTTATGGTCGCGCATTTTAACCTCCTTTTCTATCTATATATACAGGAAGTTTGGAAAAAAATTCCCTCCTCAAAATGCAACATTTTTTCAGCAGGCAGAAAAATGTTGCAAAATAGCTATTTCTTCAGTATTTCTTAATTTTTAATGTAACCTACGGGAACAATATATAAGGGTTCTTCTTCCTCTAATTTTAAGAGTTTTTTTATCTTTTCATCATTAAATGCACCAATTGGCACAGACCCAAGTCCTAAGGCAACTGCTTCAAGATGGATGTTTTGCGCGCAATGCCCCACTTCGTTATTGATATACCGATACGCCTTTTCACCGTAGCGCCAGGCAGTACGTTTATAGACTGCAGTAATTATGATTACAACCCCGGCATCAGCAATGAACATCTGGTTTAATGCAGCACGGGCAATATCTCTTCTCAAATCAACGTCCTGCTCTTTCTTCAATTTATGTCCATCAACAATGTAACGGAACAATCCATCTTTCTTAGCGAGAAAAATTTCTAATGGATAGGTTGCACCTGCTGAAGGAACAGCTCGGAATTCCATTACCGAATCGGTGATTCCCTGGGCAGACCACAAAAGATTGGATATCTGCTCAATCGCCAGCTCTTTGTTCTGAAAATTCCTTATTGAGCGTCTTCTCTGGATGCAATTTTCTAAGGACGCATTTGTAAATTGTGGTTCTGGCAAATCAATCATTTCTCCTCCTATGCTGAGGAGCATCAACAAAATTATGCAATATTCCAGCATCTAAATCCAAACTTCTTATCCATAAATTCTTCTCATAACCCTTGCTGTATTACAATGAATGTCAACTGTATCTTCAATTTCCTGTGCATAGCCACCACCTAATACTACAATCATTGGTAGTCCATTATTATGTGCAGAACTGATTATCAGCTCATCCCTTTTAATCAGACCTTCAATCGTTAATCTAAGGTTTCCTAACTGGTCAAACATATAAGGATCAGCGCCGGCAAGATAGATCACAAATTCAGGTTTGAACTCATTAAAAATCTTTTTCACCGCAAAGTCCAACTTCTCAAGGTATTCTTCATCACCCACATTGAAATCAAGTCCAATGTCCAATTTTGATTTTTCTTTAACAGGATAAAGTTGCTCTTGATGGATTGAGAATGTGAAAACCTTTTCTTCATTCTGGAAAAATCTTGCTGTTCCATTACCTTGATGCAGATCGCAATCAATGACCGCAATTTTCTTTATACCTTCTTCAAGGAGCTTTACTGCTGCAAAAACAACATCATTGAGATAGCAGAATCCTTCAGCATGATCGGAAAATGCATGGTGCAGTCCACCACCGATATGATAACAGGCACCAGACTCAAGAGCAAGTCTTCCGGCAAGATGAGAACCTCCGCACCCAAGCATTTGCCATTTAATAATGTCCTGCTCCACAGGTAGTTCAGAACGCCAGGTTCTGGATGTTGTTCTGGTGTGTATCAGATCATCAAGATATTCAGGATCAAGCATTTTTCGCAGATCCTGCATAGTCGGCATCTCTGGCTCAAAGATATTTTCTTTGGTAATGATTTTTTCTTTTTTCAGTGTATCATAGATTAAACGATATTTTTCTGTTGGAAATATATGTCCTTTCAAATCTACACAATATTTTGGTGAATAGACGAACTTCATTTTTTGATACAGGCACCCTCAATGGATAGCAATTTTCTCTTCAGATCAGGATTGTTGCCAAATCCACCTATGGTGCCATCAGATTTTATCACACGGTGACAGGGAATGATGATCGGAAATGGATTTTTTGCCAGTGCCTGTCCAACCGCCCTTGCCCCCTTGGGAGTGCCGACTTTTTTTGCAATTGAACCATAGGTTTCAATCCTGCCCCTATGAATTTTGAAGGTTGATTGCAAAACTTTTCTCTGGAAATTTCCTAATTGTTTCAGATCAAGAATATCAGTAGAAAATTGAACACTTTTCCCATTGATATACAGACTGATTTGCCTTGCAATCCTATCAATCAGTTTGTTTCTACCTGACTGGATTCCCGGATAACTTTTCTTGATTGAGTTTAGTGAAAATGTCGGCAAAATGATCTGGATGATCTTTATCTCCTTGTCCCGTTCTCTCCAAATAATACCAACCTTCCCGATTTGAGTTCTTAAAATTTGGGAGAATGACTTTTCTTTGTTCATTACTGAGAATTTCAATTCTTGAGTCTAAAAAATCTTATATCCTGTTCCATACCCTTGGGAACAGAGATGCCAACAACCACACAGTGGTTGAATTTTTGTGATTGAAGAACTTTTACAATTTTGCTTGCACACTTTTCTGCACCATTGCGGTCAATGCCTATTGCGCTATCGCCTTTTTTGGGGATAGGCAGTAATTCATAGGGGATATACACAATTGAGTGATCTTCTGGTCTTTCATCAATAACAAATATTGCCAGACCAGGACATTTTGGTATACACAGCAGACAACCAGTACACTTATCATAGTCAACCTCAGGCAATTCAATGATACTGCCTTTTATTGTGATTGCACCATGAGGGCAGGCATTAACACAGGGATCACAGGGAATTTTTTCCGGACATTCAATTACTACATAAGGTTTTTTCTTTTTTCGTTCATTAGAAGGTATATCATTCATTAGGTCATTATAGTTAAAAAATACTTAAGGTCAAGGGTTTTTGATTTTTGATATGACTCCCAGCACTTCTTTGTCCATAAGTTTTCTGTAGTCATGAAACAATTTGGGAATGATTATACAAGAGACAACTTCTGCACCGAATGCCTTTGCGGTTTTACCAATCTGATTTATGGCGTTTTTGCCACCCAAGGATTTGAATGGGAAACCCATTGTGACAAATGGAATTATTTTTTTACCAGCCAGCCCCTTTGATTTCTTGATAAACTGTAATACAACGGGACAGGCTGAAAATGCCCAGACCGGACCGCCAAACAGTATCAAATCAAATTTTGAGCAATCCGGCTCATTCTGTATTTCAAACTCTTGCCCTGGGCCGGTCACATTGATGTTGGGTCTTATCTTAACCACCTCCACATGGTGCTTCTCCTTGATTAATCCATTTGCAATACGGTTTGCAAGTTCTTCTGTTGTGCCTGTAACAGAATAATAAATAATGCCGATACGCATAATACCTCCTTTTATAAAAAGCATTGCGGATCTTCAGCATAAAAATCACCACTCAGTGCATATGCTATAGCCCGGCATCCAAAACATCCTTCAATCTTACATCTTGCACACCTACCCTTCAGATTTTCCATAATATTTTCTTTCAAAATCTTTAATCTTAGCAAAATTTCCTTGAAGTCATCATCAATGGCATTTCCAATTTTCGTGGGAAACCTTCTGCAGGGATAAACATCACCATTGGGCATCAATGCCATTGATTCATCACCAAGATTACACAAGGCTCCCCTTAATTCTCTTGAATTTTTTAGCACAATGTGAAATGCCTTGTACGGAATTAATTCGGGTGGTGCGTAGTCAAGTTTCACAAATTGCACAATAGTCTCAATAACTCTGCGCCATTCTTCTTTTTTTAAATACTGATCTTTCAACAGAAGCCCTTTACCCCAGGGAACAAAGCGTTCAATTATTACACCACTGACATTAAGCTTTAAGGCGAGGTTCAACATTTCATTCAGATTGGCATGATTATAACTTCCTAAAGTAAACATCAGAATTATTTCTTTGTCACTGTTCTTCTGAACAAACCTGATATTATTCATCAATCGCTCAAATACGCCTCTGCCTCTGATCTTATCATTTGTTTCAATATCACCACCCTCAAGCGAGACCTTGAGTTCTCTTATTTTCTTCATGCGATTCAATTCCTTGATCATATTATGATTGAACATTAAACCATTGGTAATAATATTGATTCGTTTAACATTACCAGTATTTTCAAGAAGATCCAATACCTTGAAAATATCAGGATAAAGTAATGGTTCACCACCGGTGACATTAATTGTTATTTGATAGTCTCTCAATGCATCTGATATTCTCTTTACTGCTGTTTCAATGTCTGTCAATTGCAATTCATTTTTGGGTGTGAATACATCTTGATAACAATGGAAACAGCGTAGATTGCAAAAATTGGTGATATGCCACTGAAATCCAAAATGACGCATCATTTATTGTATTCAAACCTGTTGATTAGTCAACATTGATATGCGCACTGGTAAATTTTCTCAATGCTTCATTATACCATAGTATATTATGTATTGACTTATGCAAAAAAAGGAATAAAATATAGTTTAATGAACATATTGATTTACAATGCTGTGCAGATTCTAACAATGACCGATGGCATTGGTTTGATACACGATGGTTCAATACTTATTGAGGATGGTCTGATTAAGAAAGTGGGCAAATTTCCTGAGACTGGCTTTAGGGGAAAAACCATTGATTGTTCAGGATGTGTGGTAACTCCGGGGCTTGTAGATTCCCATACCCATCTTGTTTTTGCCGGAACCCGTGAGGATGAATTTGCCATGCGTATTGCAGGAACTAAATATGAAACCATTGCCAAAAAGGGGGGTGGCATTCTGAAGACAGTTTCTACGACCCGCGCAGCTTCAGAAGATATGTTGTTTAGATTGGCGATGGAGAGGATTGGTAAGATTATTAGGCACGGAACAACCACGGTGGAAATAAAAAGTGGTTATGGACTATCACTTGCTGAGGAACTAAAAATGCTACGTGTGATCAATAAACTAAAGCAGATTGCTCCGATAGATGTGGTCTCTACTTATCTTGTTCACACGATACCAAGGCTGATGAAACGACGGGATTATGTGGATGTGCAGTGTGCGGAGATGCTACCAGAAATTGGGCGGACCCGGCTTGCTGAATTTTGTGATATCTTTTGTGACAAAACTGCTTTCACAAGAAAGGAGAGCAAGAAAATTCTAAAATGGGCAAGAGAATTAGGATTTTCACTGAAGATTCATACTGATGAGTTATGTAATTTTGATGGCGCAAGACTTGCTGCTGAACTCAATTGTGTTTCAGCCGATCACCTTGTATATACTACAAAATCAGGTATTAAGTCAATGGAAAAAGCTGGTGTCATACCAGTACTGCTACCGGGGACTTCACTTTATTTGCGAAACAAGCGCGAGCCCCGGACTAAAGATTTTGTGAAATATGGATTGCCAATAGCGATTGCTTCGGACTTTAACCCCGGAACATGCATGATTTATTCAATGCCCAAGGTTATTTCTCTTGCCTGTCTACTTTATAGAATTCCTGTTGAATTAGCATTAATGGGTGCAACGATTAATGCTGCAAAGGCAATAAAAAGAGAAAACAAAATTGGCAAGATACAGTCAGGTTTTCAGGCAGATCTGGTTGTCTGGAACACGGACAATTACAAGAAAATTCCCTATCAATTTGGTGAAGACATGATAAAAAAAGTAATCAAAAAGGGGACCGTAATATATGAGACAAATAATTGAATGCGTGCCAAATTTTAGTGAAGGGCGTGATAAAACAAAGATAGATGATATTGTGAAAATTATTGAGGCAAGCGGAGTACAAATTCTTGATGTGGAGATGAATGCGGATCATAATCGCGCAGTTCTTACTTTTATTGGGGAGCCGGACAATGTATTAGAGGCAGCATTTAATGCAACAAAGAGGGCTTCAGAGTTGATAGATTTAACAAAACACAAGGGTGAACATCCCCGCATTGGTGCTACTGATGTGATTCCATTTATTCCCATCAGCGACATTTCTACTGAAGAATGCGTTGAGTTTGCGCGACGGCTTGGCAAAAGAATTGCTGAGGAACTCGGAATTCCGGTATATCTCTATGAGGCAGCAGCAACAAGACCTGAGCGTGAGAACCTCGCCAATATAAGAAAGGGTGAATTTGAGGGTTTGGGTCGGGAAATAGAAACCAATCCTGATCGATTTCCGGATTTTGGCAAACCAAAGATTCATCCTACGGCCGGTGCTACTGTAGTTGGTGTTCGTTTCCCATTGATTGCCTATAACATAAACCTGAATACCAGTGATGTAAGTGTGGCGAAGAATATAGCACGTGCCATAAGATTCAAAGACGGTGGTTTCCGATATGCAAAGGCACTTGGTTTTGAATTGAAAGAAGAAGGACTTGCCCAGGTTTCAATCAATATGACAAATTATCTCGGTACTCCGCTATACAGGGTTTTTGAATTGGTTAAATTTGAAGCCCAGAGATATGGAGTGAACATAAGGGAATCAGAGATTGTGGGATTGGTGCCAGAAAAGGCATTGATTGATACTGCAATTCATTATCTACAACTCAATCGGTTTAATGAAAATCAAATTCTTGAATACCATTTAAGAGGAACAGCAAAGAAGGAAAGCGTATTTGATTTTCTGAATCAACTTTCTGATGCAACACCGACACCAGGAGGTGGTAGTGTGGCTGCTTTACAGGGTGCGTTGGCTTCTGCTCTTATGTCAATGGTTACAGGCATTACATTGAAAAAGAATGATGATCAGGAACTGAAAGGTTTCCATGGTTTGCTCAAGGCAAGAGTGAGTGAATTCTACAAAATGATTGAGCAGGACAAAAATGCGTTTGATGGGGTAATGAAAGCTTATCGGTTGCCCAAGAACACTGAAGAAGAGAAGAAGGTTAGAACGCAGGCGATCCAGGATGCCCTAAAGCACGCTACTAATGTGCCGTATTCGGTATGTGAAAAAATAACAACACTTTATCAATATGCAAAAATTTTATTAAATAAAGGTTTGAAAACGGCTCTTTCTGATGTGGGAGTAGCCATATATACACTGCATAGTGGTTTTTTGAGTGCCCGGGCAAATGTTCTGATAAATCTGCCTTCCATTACCGATATGAATTTTGTTGATTTAATGAGGAATAATATGGATGAAATGAGGAAAAAGGAATCTTCAGCTTATGAAGAACTTGATGAGATTTTCAGCAAAGGACAGCAACAGGATTAATATGGTAATCAATCTCGCCAGGGCGATGTTGTGTATTGACAAATTCGCAAAATCAATTATAATTTGCAAGGTAGGTTAACTATGGAAACAGAAATCTTGGAAAAAGGTCAGCAGTATATAAGAGAAGGCAAATATGAAAAGGCGCAGATTATTTTAAGGCGTGCCCTTGATGAAAATCCAAATCGTGCCCGAGTACTGGAGTTATGCGGGGATTTGGCAATAAAATTGGGAAAAGCCAATGAGGCAATTTCTCGTTATGAACACGCTTTTGAAAACTATACGCACAACGGGCAGTATGCAGAGGCGGTTATCTGTCTGGAAAAGATTTTGATGATTGACGAAATGAATGATAGTGTATTGTTCCGCCTTGTTGACTTATATCACTTCTATGGTCTACGAAATGAAGCGCTTAAGAGGTTAATTGAGTTTGCTTCCCGGGCACTGGAGAAAAAAGATGAAACCCTTTTTGTCTCAGCACTACGCAAGGTGGCTGAATTTCAGCCCAAGAATTTACCACTGCGTTTATCCCTTGCAAAATTACTTTTTTCTGTAAATCGTAACCGCGAGGCACAGGATGAATTGGTGAAATTAAGGGGTTTGGCAGCGGAAATAAATGATGAGACAATTCTTAATGAGATACGGAAGTTACTACCTCAAACTGATGGTGGTGAGGAGCTGGATCCGAGGAGTCGTATTGAACTTGGCAATTTATTATATGAAATTGGCTCCCGGGATGAGGCAATTATTGAATTCAAAAAGGCATCAGACGATTTAATTCGTGAAGGCAAGGTTGATGATGCAGTCAATGTTCTCAATCGTATCCTTGAGATTGACCCCAATAATAGTGAGGCATTGAAGAAACTCAATGAACTAAGGCCGGGTGCAAGACCAAAGGTAGAGGAAAAGATTGAGATAAAACCAACAAAAGAGCCTGAGGAACCCGCCCCAGTTTCTACGGAAAAGACTGAAGAAATAAAATCTGAGGTACCACCGTCTCTTCAGCAAGCGGATGAAACAATTACAGCGATTCAAAGTGACCTTGAAATATTGAAGGACCTGAGCAAAGAGATTGAGGGATTTGCATTTCCCTCTGAAATTGAAAAAAAGCCTGAAGAAGAAGTCAAATCTGAAGAGAAAGTCGCTGAAGAACCACCGGTTGAACAGGTTCCTGAAGCGAAGCCAGCAGAGATACCTCCGCTTGAAGGTCAGATTGCGGATATTGAATTTTTGCTTAAGGAATCAGAGGTTGGTCCTACTCCGAGGAATTTTGAAGTGGCAAAACAATTTGATGATTTTCGTACAAACATTACCTGGGAGATAGATGATACGAAAAAGAAAATTCCTTTGGCAAGGATGGCGGTTGATTCAGGATTATTTGAAATTGCACTTTCTTATCTGCAGGGTGAAAAGGACAAAAAAGAGTTCTGGCCGGCTTCATTAGAAATAGTTGGGGAATCGCTTATCAAATTAGGCAGGTATAATGAAGCCATAAAGGTGATCGGACCGATAATATTGCTTGAAGAGATACCGGAGGATCAGAAGACCGAATTGAGATATCTACTTGCTTCAGGCTATGAAGGTGTTGGCGATTTTGAAAATGCCTTAAGGGAAATAGAGCATATTCTGGCGATCAACCCAGACTACCGGGACATCAGAGAAATCTATACATTGCTCGGTGGTAAAATGGAAATTTCAAAAACGCAGACTGCATCACCGGTTCCTGAAGAAAAACCAGCGGCCATTGAACCCGTGGAGATCAAGGAAGAAACACCGGAGGTAGAGCCAATTGCTACATCAGAAAAAGTGGAAGAAGCTTTTTATCAAGAACCTGAAGTGATAATTGAAAAACCGAAAGAAGAGTTAGTAAAACCAGTTGTTGAAGAACCATTGATTGAAGAAAGAATACCGGTAAAAGAAGGATTTTCTGAAGAAGGAAAAATTGATGTTGAAGAAAAGACGGATAATATTACTTTTCTATAAAACAGGAGGCTAAGTGGGTTATCAAGAATTTTATCAACTAAAATTTGAACCATTCGCAAATCTCCCGGATCCTAAATTTTATTTCAATTCTCCGCAGCATGCGCTTGCCAAGGAATATCTGTTGCATGCAGCACGGGGCACCCGGGGCCTTGCAATACTGGTAGGAGATATTGGGACTGGCAAAACAATGCTTGTAAGAAAATTGCTTACGGAACTTCAGAGCCTCGGTAAATATCAAGCCGGTCTCATTGTTCTAACCCATTCGGAATTTCCCACCGGCTGGTTATTTTCCAAAATCGCAAATTTGATCGGTTTGAGTGATTTGGGGACATCTACGACTGAAATAGTATCTCGCATTTCAAGCAGATTGCGGGAAATTTATAGAAGAAATGAAAGAACTATAATCATTATTGATGAGGCGAATAAACTCAAGAGCCCCGAAATTCTTGAAGAGATAAGAGGTTTGTTGAACTTAGAGATCGCTGATACGAGATTGATTTCATTCGTTCTGAGCGGATTGCCTGAGTTAGAGTCATTTCTTATGATGAATCGGGCATTGTATCAAAGAATTGCCATAAAGGTTAAGTTGAAACCGTTGGGTACTGAGACAATAAGGGCGTATATATCACATAGACTCACAGTTGCTGGTACCCAGCGACAGATTTTTGCACCCATGGCACAAGAACTCATCTGTCGGTATTCTGATGGCCGTCCCCGACTTGTAAACATAATTTGCGATAATGCACTTCTGGAAGGCTATGTTCAACGCAAACAGACCATTGATGAGACAATTATTGAGAGGGTTATTAGTAATTTGGGACTAAAATTTGAATAATGGCTGATTTAGGTACGATAAAAAGAACAGTTGCAGAATTAGAAGCAAAAGGTGATGTCAATAAGGCAATTGTTGAACTTGAGAAGGCGGTGCAGGAATTTCCTAAAGAGGGTTCACTCTTTAACAAATTGGGTGACCTGTACATCAAAGTAAATCGTCAAAAAGAAGCAATTGATATTTATGAAAAAGGTGCTTATGCCCTTGCTGAAGAAACATACTATCCAAATGCGATTGCACTGTGCAAAAAAATATTAAGGCTTGATAAGGAAAGGACAGAAATCTACAATTTGTTGGGTGAATTACACAAAGAACTCGGGCAGTTTGTTGAAGCGGCAAACTACTATCTTGAGTATGCTGACAGAAAGATGAAGAATAATGAGGTTGATGCAGCTTTAAAAACCTATGAAGCAATAAAAGATTTGGTCCCCAACAACTACAAGGTAATTCAAATGATCTCGGCAATCTACGAAAAGATTGGAAAAAAAGAACAAAGTGTTGACCTGCGAAAAGAGGCAGAGAAAATTGAAACAAAACAGAGGGAGTTGAAAGAGACTGTTACTGCCCAGGTTGTTACTACACCTGAGGTTGAAAAACCTCCAATAGTGGAGGCTCCGGTAGTTGAGGAAGTAGTAACACCAGAAGTCAAGGTCGAACCTCCCAAAGAAGTTGAAATTGAGGTTTCGCCAAAAGAAACTGAAATTCCCCGGATGGAAATAGAAGAGGAAGTCAAAGAATCAAAAGAAGCAATTCACGAGCCTGAACCGGTTAAAGGGCAACTTTCGTTAGAGGATTTTGTATCTCCTGAGGTGGCTGAATTACTCAAAGATGAAGTGGAGACAAAGGAAGCAGAACCAGAGGTTGAAGTTATTGAAGAAAAGCCTGCTGAGGAAGAAGTTTCCGAAATTGTCAGGACACAGGAATTGGCTGAGATTTACCTGAATTTAGGCGAAGAAGAAGAAGCAATCAGTTGTTTCCGCGATGCTGCAGGGATGGCATTTAAAGAAAAGAAATATGATCAGGCGCTGGATTTGTATAAGAAAGTAGCAGATTTAAGACCTCTTGACTTAAAGTCCCGGCAACGTCTCATAGAAATCGCTAAACTTAAAAATGACAAGAAACTGCAGATAGATTTTATGCTGGATCTTGCGGAAACTCTAAATAGACGTGAAGCAAGAACCGAAGCGCAATCAGTATTGAGAAAGGTTCTGGAAATGGAACCGCAAAACGCCATTGCCCAGAGTATGATTGAAGAAGAGACAAAGGCAAGAGAATTCATTGATTTAGGGCAGGTATTGCGTACTGAAATTGAAGGCGAGCCAGTCTCGTCAGGTATTCAAAATATCAATGACTTGATATCGCAGTTTCGCAAGGAAGTGTTTGAATCTATCGGCGAAGGCGACTATCGTTCTCATTATGACCTGGGCGTTGCTTATAAAGGAATGGGATTGCATCAGGAGGCAATTGAAGAATTTGAAATTGCGGCAAAGGATGATAACCTCAAATTAAAGTCCTTTGAGATGATTGGTTCTTGTTTGCTTGATAAGGGCAAAATAGATGAGGCAATTAAGGTATTGAGTGAAGGATTGGCAATACCCAAACGCCCGGCCGGGGAATATTTTGGTCTGCATTTTCTCTTAGGAAATGCCTATGAAATGCAGAAGAATTTAAAAATGGCAATTAAATCATATATCAATGCAGCAAATATTGATAAGAGTGTTCCTGACCTTTTAAAGAAAATAAATGAATTGAAAGACAAACTCACAGAGGAATTGAGAAAACGGACCGAGGTTACACCCACTCCGCCACCGAAAGAAGTCAAGAAAATCCAACCGGAAGAAGTAGCAAAACCTAAGAAATCAAAGGTAACATATTTGTAGGGAATGGTGAGAAGCTATGGGATATGAAAGTTTTTATAAATTGAAAGAACATCCATTCAGTTTCACCACTGATGAGAAGTTCTATTATAATTCACCCCAGCATGCCAAGGCGCTGGCAAAACTTACACATGCGGTGGAAACAGAAAAAGGTCTGGCGTTGCTGATCGGTGATATTGGCACCGGGAAAACAACCCTTTCACGGCGATTACTTGATCAATTGATCAATAATAGTGTTGAGGCAACACTTCTGGTTATTATACATTCTGAGATTACATCTCTATGGTTTCTTAAAAAAATTTCCTTGATGCTGGAGACACCGGTTGAATCCGAAAATAAGATTGAGATCATTACCGCAGTTTATCACAGGTTACTCGATCTTACAGGCAAGAACAAGAAGGTTGTTATTCTGATTGATGAAGCGAATATGTTGCAGAGAAAGGATTTGATGGAAGAAATCAGAGGGCTTTTGAATCTTGAATCAGAGCGGGGCAAACTTCTGAACTTCATTCTTTTTGGGCTGCCTGAGATGGAAGACTATCTGAAACTTGATCCAGCATTGTACCAGAGGATTGCTGTTAGATGTGTTCTTGAAGCGCTTGATCAGGAGACTACTCAGAATTATGTTGTTCATCGTCTCCGGGTGGCTGGATGTTCTCGTCCATTATTTACCGGCGGTGCTATGAAAAATATCTTTCAATTCTCAAAGGGAATTCCTCGTATGATAAATGCAATATGTGATAACGCATTACTTGAAGGTTTTCTTTTGAAAAAGGAAATGGTTGATGAAAAGGTTGTCATTGATGTGTGTCGCGATCTCGGTTTAGCCTAAATTTTTCCGTGCTTGTCTTATTGAGACATTGACTGATTATTACGCAGATTTACATATCCATACATTGTATTCAGACGGTGTTTTCAGACCTCAGGAAATAGTTGATATTGCCAAGAAATCCGGAGTATCGGTCATTGCCATTACTGACCACGATTCGGTAGCAGGTATTGATGAGGCAATCGTCAGCAGTAAAGACAACATTGAGATTATTCCTGCAGTTGAGTTAAGTGCCAATGTTGGAAATCGTGACATTCATATCCTTGGTTATTATATTGACCATCATTGTCGGGATTTTCTGGACTATCTTGAAGAATTCAAAGAATATAGATTAACGCGGGCAAAAAAGATTGTTGAAAATCTTGCCCAGGATGGTGTAAGGGTAGATTTTTCACAGGTGAAAAGGATTGCTCAAAATAGTTCTATGGGACGTCCCCATATTGCTGAGGCATTATTGGAATGTGGATATGTGCGCTCGCGTAATGAGGCTTTTTCTCGGTATCTTGGTTACCATTGTCCTTACTATGAACCTAAAAAAGAAACCAGTCCCAAAAAAGTTATGCAAAAAATTAGAGAATGCGGTGGTGTGCCAATCATTGCTCATCCGGGAATGATTGGTGCTGATAATGGAATGATCTATAAATTGATCAGTGATGGTGCCCAGGGTATTGAAGTATGGCATCCTGAACACACGCATAAACAGGAAGATGATTTTTATGAGATTGCGATGAAGCACGGTTTGTTGATAACCGGTGGTTCTGATTTTCATGGCTTTCCTCGGGGATATTGTAAGATCGGGGATTGTGGTTGTCAACGTACAGAAGTCATCAATTTAAGAGAGTGGGCAAGAAGACATTCTGTTCATCCCTGAATTTTTTGAACAAGGAGTGACTGCATGGATTCAGAAGAAATAAAAAAAATTTTACCCCATCGTGAGCCTTTTTTGTTTGTGGATGAAGTCCTGGAAATCAGCGACAGAAAAATTGTTGCCCAGCGAAAAATTCATCCAGATGAGTTCTTCTTTCAAGGGCACTTCCCTGCTGAGCCGATAATGCCCGGGGTTTTGATTGTTGAGGCGATTGCCCAGACCGGTGGGGTGATGTTATTGAGAAAATATCCTGGTGCGATTCCATTATTTATGGGGATTGATAAGGCGCGCTTCAGAA
The DNA here is from genome assembly GCA_049700315.1 of bacterium. Lineage (GTDB taxonomy): Bacteria > Hydrothermota > Tepidihabitantia > SM23-42 > JAOAFX01 > JAOAFX01. The sequence goes on along the minus strand of JBNAVN010000002.1, from coordinate 48,357 downwards.
AGATTGTTAAACCCGGTGATACACTTGTTATGGAGGTAGAATTACTGCAGGAACGCGGAACGATTGTAAAGATTTCTGGGATTGCAAAGGTAGATAACCAAATAGTATGTGAAGCAGTAATTCTGGCCGGGATAAAGAGGAAGTAATTGGTAAGTAAGAGGACTAATGTAGTATATAGTAGGTAGAAGATAGAGGCGGGGATGATAGAAAAATCAATGATCAGCAAAAAGGCAAAGATACATAAATCAGTTAAGATTGGCAAATATTCAATAATTGAAAAAGGTGTGGAGATTGGGGAGGGAACAGGAATTGGTAATTTTGTTGTCATAAAAAAAGGGACGATAATTGGCAGGAATAATAAAATTTATTCCGGTGTTCAGTTGGGAACAGATCCGCAGGATTATCATTTCAAAGGCGAATATTCAGAGTGTATTATCGGTGATAATAATATAATCAGAGAATATGCTACAATTTCAAGGGCAACAGGTAAAAACAAAAGAACGATAATCGGCAATAACAATTTCATTATGACCTATGTCCATATCGCCCACAATGTGAAAATTGGAAATAATACCGTGATTGCAAGCGGCGCCCAGATTGCTGGGTATGTTGAGATCGATGATTTTGCCTATATTGGCGGGCTTGTTGGAATCCATCAATTCTGCCGGGTGGGGAAGTATGCAATGCTTGGTGCCAAATCATATTTGAATAAAGACCTTCCGCCCTATTTCCTTGCCCGTGGAAATCGGGCAAGGATATATGGTATCAATAGACAAGGGCTTTTACGTTATGGTTTCAATAATGAAGAGATAGAAGAGATGAAACGGATATTCCGGTTGATTTATAAAACAAACAAAAATATGAAGGAAATTATTAACCTTTTGAAAAGTGAACTTCATCCAAAGCATTCTCAGGAAATAATTGATTTTATCAAATCATCTCACCGAGGCATTATCGGCATATAATAGTTATCCGCCATACTTCCGGCACCCGTCACGCAAATTCGCGGCTGGCAGATTCGGATTTAAAATTTTTAAATAGACCTTTATCTTATTTTCTTCTTATGGCGCATTGCCTTTCTTCTCTTTTTATATTTATGACGCTTGATCTTTCTCAATTTTCTCTTTCTTCCGCAAGGCATAGGATAACCTCCTTTCTGAGAGATTATATATATTTTTTTTGTTCCGTCAACTATTGAAAAACACAATTTTCAAGGATTGGTTATGGAATAGTGATCTTTTCAAATTCTTCAATTTCAATACAATTGTTGATAGTAAAATTTCCGATTTTTTCACGTTCCAAAAAGCAGAGAAATCCATTGGTTCCCATTTGCTGGGCAATATCCTGTGCCAGTTGTCTTATGTAAACACCGCCCGCGCAGGTGATTTTGATCGTCATAATTGGAATTTTCAAATCAATAAGTTCAATATTAAAGATTCTCACTTTTTTTGTTTTTTCAACTTTCACTCCTTGCAGTGCTAATTTGTAAAGTGGTATGCCTTGAAACTTTGCAGCTGAATAAGCAGGAACTTTTTGTTCGGTTTCGCCGATAAACATTCCCAAAATATTTTCAATAAGCCTTCGCCTGATCTTTGTCAAATCCTGAGATCTATCAATACTGATTTCTCCTGTTACATCCCCGGTTGTTGATTTTGCACCCAGTCGTATACCGGCAGTATAGACTTTTTCCCAGGTTCTTATCTCTTCAAATCTCTCAGTTGTTTTACCCAAGAGTAGAAGCACTAAACCGCAGGCAAACGGGTCAAGTGAACCGCCGTGTCCGATCTTCCCTTTGAAATTTGTTTTTTTCTTGAAAATTCTAATTAGGTCAAATGTTGCTGGTCCCACAGGTTTGTAAACCGGGATAATCTTATCAAATTCAGACATAACCAATTCTACACAAAATTGATTTGCACGCAAGCACATTTTGAGGATTGACATTGTGCGCAAATTGTTTATAATCCGACAATTTGGAGAGCTCTTGAGAACCTACGCACTTATTGGATTACTACTTGGACTTGTCATTGTGGGCATTCTAATCTATAAAGCGGGTACTATTTATACCCGGGGTACCAGGGAATCTCAATCTGCAGTTGCACCACCTGAGCGGGCTAATATCTTGAGGTGTCAAACGCAAATAAGAAAGATTGAAGGAGCGATACAACTGTACTATGTAGAGAACAGCAAATATCCAGAGAGACTTGAGGATTTGTCAGACATTCAATTTCAGGAAACATTCTGTCCGGTAACCGGCGCTCCTTATATATATAATTCTGAAAATGGAACTGTAATGTGTTCTGAACATAGATAATTGAATGCCATTTTTGTGTTGACAGTCATAAATTAATAAATATAATAAAATGCTTTAAAGGGGGTATAATGGGCAAATGGCAGTGCACTATTTGTGGTTATATTTACGACCCTGAATATGGGGATCCAGATAATGGTGTTGAACCAGGAACACTTTTTGAGCATTTACCGGAAGATTGGCTTTGTCCTGAGTGTGGTGCAGAGAAAGAGCAATTTGAGCCATATACCGAGGAGGAGTATTAAGTCTATATTGAATTACAGTTCATTCGCACAGTCGGTCAGATTTTGAGCTGTTTTGTTTTTCTGAATACGCAAAACTAACAGTAGCCACAATTAAACCTACGGGGCGAACATTTGCGTCTAATTACAATGAATGATGACAGTGATTTATCTTTGGTTAGAAGATATAAAGATGGCGAAGAAAAGGCATTTGATGCATTGTTTGAGAAATATCAGCAGCCTGTTTATTCGATTTGCTACAGATATGTTAGAAATGATGCAGATGCTCGAGAACTCACGCAGGATATTTTTATTAAGATTTATAGAAACCTTAAGAAGTTCAACGAGAAAAGCAAATTTTTTACCTGGGCCTATCGGATTGCGGTCAATACGTGTATCTCATTTAAGAGAAGGTCGCGTAATGAGATTGTACTTGACAGCTCAATGTCCAATCCTTCAGAAAGGAATTTGATTTTGAAAAAGGCAATAGATGATGCCCTGGCAAAGTTACCAGGTCGACAAAAAATGGCTTTTATCCTGAGGTACTATGAAGGATACACTTTTGACGAAATTGGAGAAATAATGGGTATATCTTCAGGTGCTGCAAAGGCAAATCATTTCCAGGCAATTAGTAAATTAAGAGTTTTCCTCAAAGACTGGATATGAAACTGAGAGAAGGTAAATTGGACGATGAGTGGATTCAGGGATTTAGATTTAACGAGTAGGATAATTTTATGAAGAACTGCAGATTCAAAGATAAGGTGATTGATTATTTTGAAGGATTGATGGATAATCAGGGCAGGACTATCTTTGGAAATCATCTTAGAGATTGTGTTACCTGTCAGGAAGAATTATCAGCAATTCAGAAAATCTATAAAATAATAGATAAAGATGAAATCCCTATTCCTGAAAAGGAATTTTTTGAAAGATTAAAAGATGATATTCGCCGGAAAGAAATTAGTTTCAGAAGACCGCTCTGGAAAATTTTAGGAATCCTGGCACCTGTACTTGGTATACTGGTATTTATTCTTTTCATCAATTTTAGAAAAGAACAATCTGTAGAAATAGCAATACCTATTTCCTACTTTTCGCAGGATGAATATCTTAATAAATTACTACTGGAAAAAATAGTTGATAGTGGAATTGTCAATCAATTTGCAGTGCTTGATCAATATTTTGTTGTGGATATTGATGATGGTATCAGGGAATTGACTACAGATGAAAGACAGAAACTTCTAAAACTCATAGGTGAGAAGTATGGCGAAGAATATCTATGAAATTTTTGCAATTGTTGAGAAATTTTAACCTCAGGAGGTATTTATGAAAAAATTGATTTTTCTGATATTGCCTTTATTAATGTTATCTGCTCAGGAACGGTGTAATGAAAAAGACCCAAGGGAGATAATTGAAAAGGTGAGAATTTATAAATTGACCGAGGTGCTTGATCTCAGTGACGAACAGGTTACAAAATTCTTTCCTCATTTAAAAGAGATGAGAAAGAATGAACAGGAGTTCCATAAGCAGAGACTTGAAATACTTAAGGAGTTGAAGGATTTAATAAAGGCAAACGCTAAAGAACAAGAAATAGCGAAGGTCTTGGATAGATTTCAGGAATTGCAGAAGAAAAGAATGGTGGCACAAATGGAAGAGATGAAGGATTTGAAAAACTTGCTCACTCCGCTTCAGCAGGCAAAATTCCTGATATTCCAGGAAGACTTTGAGAGAGAAATAAGAGATTTGATAAGGGAAGTAAGAGGTCGCCATATGCCTCCGGCACCAGACGAGTGAAAAAACAACGCGGATTTTTTTCTAAATCAGGGATTTAATCAAAATTTGCAGGTCAGTAATCAAAGAACGATTTCTCAAATAGTAGAGATTATAATAATCTTTTTCCTGAGAACTTAATTGTTTTTTCTTCTCACGTTCCTTGATCTGAACAAAACCGGTTAATCCTGGCTTGTAAGCAGGTTTATGTTTGTTTTTTTCAGGTTCACTTATTTCCGCACCAACCAGGCTTATAATACCTTTTAATACAGAGAAAAATAATGGCAGGTTCCTCAAAAATGAGATACCGCCTTCAAATAAACTGATATTTTCTTCTCTGCCATTTTCAATAAGGATTTTCTTGCTGATAATTTTTGCTCCGGCAATAAAATTGATAAGAATTAATGGCGAGGAAGCTACGATAATAATCAGGGATGAAAAGATATCAAAGAGTCTTTTTATCATAAGATCTATTGGGTCGTACGTGCTTATTAAGTCCAATAATGGCAGGCTATCGATTTCGTCAACAGAAGATTTTGCTATGATGTATTCTAATTCGTGGGGAACGATACGGAAGTTCACACCAGTACCACTTGCGTACGAAATTGTTTCAAGGATCTGTTTATTGCTCAAACGGTCACTTGAGAATATCACATCATCAAGCTTCTGTACTTTTATGACATCTTTTATGTTCTCAATGGTTGAAAGAACCTCAATACCATCAATTTCTTTACCGATATTCTTCTCGTCAAAATCAACAAAACCACAAACTTCGTAGGGTATATCAGGTCTGGTTCTCAGTTTCTTCAGGATCCTTGTACCCTCTTTGCCAGCGCCAACAATGATTGTACGCCTTAATTTGGAAATTGGATGTTTGACTGAATGCGGACCAATCCAGCGGTAGGCAACACGCCAGATACCCAGAACCAGTATAATAAGCAAGAAGGCAATTAATACTACAACCCGCGAATAGGCAAACTGCTTAAAGAAATAGGTGAAAGTAGAGTTTAACAGAAAACCAACTGTGGCTCCACCAATCAACTGTTTCAGGTGGTATTTCCCCCCTGGATGGTAGGCGCCGGCAAGATAAATGCTAATGAACCAAACAAAGGTATACACAGGAATGATCATCTGGAATCGCGCTAATTGATAATGGGGGAGCCATAGTTTAATTGCCAGATAGATGCTCAAAATGATTAGAAAAAAATCAAAGAGCGGTGTTGCGATGTTTTTCACGAGAGAAGAAAGATAAGCAAGGCAAGCCCGCAAATATATGCCGACAGTCAGAATAAATTTTACAAACACCGAATAATAATTTTTGAAATGTTTATCAATGAATATCAACATTGACGAATAAAAATTTGTAATATATGAAAATTCTCCTTTTTTTGTACTTTCTCCTTTGTAATGGATAGCCTTAGTAACAGGAGTGTAGTAAATTTTCCCACCAGCCTTCTTTATCTTGTAACACAGATCAATATCTTCTCCGTATAGAAAATAATCTTCATCAAAATAGCCAACATCAGTCAGGACCTGCTTTCGAACCATCATCAATGAACCAGAAAGCACTTCTACTTCACACCCAATATCAGGTGAGATATAGGTAAGATTATAACGTGCAAAGATTTTGCTCCTTGGAAAAATCCTGCTTAACCCAGTGATCTTTGTAAATGCGACCCAGGGTGTTGGAATACTACGCCTGCTTGCAATCTGGAAAGAGCCATCCGGGTTGATCAACTTGCATCCGACTGCACTAACATCTTGATTTTTATCAAGGAAGTCCTTCAATGCGACGAGCGTATCTTCCTGAATCAAAGTATCTGGATTGAGGATCAATACATATTTACCCCGGGCGATCTTTAATGCTTGATTATTTGCTTTTGCAAAACCAAGATTCTTATGATTTTCAAGAAGCAAAACTTGGGGGAATTTTCTTTTAATCATTGCCTGGCTACCATCAACCGAAGCGTTATCAACGACAATGATTTCAAGGGCGAGATTGTGCCTGGCGCGCTCAATCGCCATGAGGCACTGTTCTACAAAATGTCTAACATTATAGTTGACTATAACAATTGAAATCTCCGGTTCCATTTCAGATAATTATAGATATTAAAATAATTGTGTCAAGCCGATACTTACCAATTTGTCAATATCGTAGTCACCAATCTTTCAGCAGCCCGTTTGATTGCTTCCTTAATGCTTTCATCTTCGTCAGTCGTATATATTGCCCAGTCTGAAATATCACCCTGCCAGAAGATTGTATTCTTTACCTGATCAAGGCAGGTTACTGATAGTTTGACTGTTATCTTGTATTGTGTCACATCCAGGGCACCCGTATACACATGAGGATCTTTAGAAAAACCTGTGACTTTACCATTTACTACAATGTCTGCCTGTTCCTCACTGACGATCTTAAGCGATGAGTTATTGCGGAATGCCTCAATTGTAGTCTCGGTTGCTATTTCATTGAGACCTGGTTTGTAAGTCTGATTCTCAAATATTTTTATATGAACCTTTCTGATATAGCCGGGAAGTAAAGAGCGAGTAGAATAACCACAGCAACCAGAAATTAGTAAGTAGTAAACAGCAAGCAGTAAGTAGTTGATGATAAGCAGTAGGCAGGGTAGTGAGTTAATGTTGAAGATCCGGCAGCGTTTCATCTTAGCAACTCCAGTCTTTTTTTGGCTTCGCTACCCCAGACATCAGCCGCGCCCCGCTCTTTAAGGAGGGTGGTGTATATTTTCTTTGCTTCTTGAATTTCATTGAGCATTTCCAGACTCAACCCGATTTTAAAAAAGGCGGTAGGATACCACATCTCATCTTTCTTGAAGTTGTTGACAATCTTTTCGTATTGATACAGTGCCCTTGCAAAATCACCTTTTGTTAGATATGCCTCACCGAGCCAGTAGTGGTAATCAACGAGTGAGTTCAACGCTGTAGCCATTTTTAGATGTACAATAGCGTTGTCGACCATACCACGTCTTAAAAAGGCATAGCCAATTTCAAAATGGAATTCTGCTTTGATTGAATCAGAACTAATATCAGCAAGTTTTTTCCCAATCTGTATCACATCCTGCCATTTTTCTGCTTTTTTGCAGGCAAGCAGCTGGTTCTGAGTGGCTTCTATATATAACGAACTATCGTTTGAGGCAAGACCATAGTAATATGCGGCAGAATCAAATTCCTGTCTTAAATATTTTAGTGTACCCAATTTAAATAATGCTTGATAGTAGTATTTACTACTCTTGAATTTTTTGCAAAACTTTGCAAGGCGAGTTTCAGCAAGTGTGTAGTCTTCACTGCGAAAAGGAACCAGGCAGGCATTATAATTCAGGATTTCATTATTTTTATATGCCGGGATATTCAGTAATGAATCCAGGATAAAGTTGGCTCTTTTCCAGTTTTTACTTTCAATGAGATATTGTACTTCAGCAATGTAGAAATCAAGGTCAAGTTGACCATTCAATTTTACATATTGTGTTTTTGCATATTCTCTCTTGCCGTTATGGACAAGACTCAAAAGATAGAGTTTGACCAGGTGCGAATCACCGCTGAATTCCTTTTGATCCAGTTTTGCTATTGCCGAGTATTCATAATTCTGGAATTTATGGCTGATGTAGTTGCTCAGGATTCTCTGGCGGAGCAGTGAATCACTGCAACTACCAAGCAATTCTTCGTAGATCGTTGATGGATCATGATTTGTATATTGAAGGCATTCTGCATATACCACTTTAGAGAATTGGTCTTTGTTTGAAATGAAGATAAAATCATTAAGCGCCGATTTGTAGTCTTTTTCTCCAAAACACTTTAGTGCCCTGACCATCCGGGCATAATGTTTTGTTTCAGGATATTCAAGATATTCTTTGATGACATCATAAGCATCAGAGTATCTTTGTTTTTTCAATAATAATGTGCAGTATATTGAATCCAGGCAGAAATTTCTCGGTGAATTTTCCCTGAAAAATACAAGAATGTCTTCGGCCTTCGTAGTATCAGTAAGAATTGAATCAATATTGATGCTTTCGGGCAGAAATAGCCGGTTTGAATCAATGTGGTGGGTCCTGATGAACTTCTGAATGACATCTATGTCCTTTTTATCCTGAATATTAATATCATCGGGTAATTCATTCGTGACAAAAATATTCAGAATTTTTATCTTTTCTTTCATGAATGGGTATATTTGCATATGAGAAATTATGTTTGCTAAGTCAGACGGGTTGAGGACGAGTGATATCTGTGCCCATTGATAGAGCATATCTGCAGGGATTTCTTCAAGTTTCACAGTTCGGTATTCATTAAAGGCGCTGACGGTGTCTTCCGAGGCGAGATAATTTTCAATTATGTACAATTTTCCTTTGATGTTTTTAATCGTTTTGAATATTTCGTGTCGGTCTTTCAGATTTTCAAGAGAAAGGGCTTTTAGTATCTTCAATGAATCGTATTCAGGATATAGTTGTAGCAGTTCGTCAAGGCAAAAACCCTGGGTTCCAAGGTTCAAAACTATGAGACTGATAAGCGCGTCATTAACAGGCAAATAGTCATATTTTCTGAGATATGCAAAAGCAAGAAAAAATGAATTGGTATTCACAAGTTTATTCAAAAGTAGATTGAAAATATCACCTCTTCTTCTATCGTATTTGAAAGATTCTAAATAGCGATTTGCGGTAGCAAAGAATTTTGTGAAATCGTTTTTCTGGTCATAGATTTTCAGCAAATAATGGGTTGCTTCGGGAACCAAAGTATCATCAGGATTTTCATTAACAAAATTCTCCAGGAGGACCTGAGCGGTTCGGTAATTGCCTTTTTCGTAATTCTGGAGAGCAATGGAAAAATCAGTAAGACTATCGGGTAGAGAAAAAAAGACTAAACAGGGTTCATTAACAATTATGGAGAATAGAATTACTGCAAAGTTCATACAGTACTGCTTTTTTCCAAAAGGATCTTTTCCATTGTTTCCGCTGAATTATCCCAGGAAAATTTTTTTGTCCACCTGCGCGCAGCGTTTGAGAAATCAAGCCATTTATTGTCATCAAGAAGCAAATCTTTGATTCTGCTACACAGTTGGTTGATATTCCCATATTCATATAAATAACCAGTCTTTCCATCAATAAGGGTTTCTTTTAACCCCGGTGAATCGGCACAAACCACAGGTGTCCCGCAGGCCTGAGCTTCAACTGCTGTCAACCCCCAGCCTTCCTTGATAGAAGGTTGAACAATGATCTTGGCCCGATAATACACCTCATATTTTTCTCTTTCATCTACAAATCCTCTAAAATCTACCGGCAAATTCAGTTTTTTGCTGAGTTTTTCCAATTCCTGCCGGGCATCGCCATCACCAACGACAGTCAGTTCAACAGAAATTTCTTTTCTTAATCTATCTACGGCATAAATCAGGTGATCAATGGACTTGTATTTTTTAACACGACCGACATAAGCAACAAGGTTTTTCTGGCGCACAACAGGAGAATCATTGGTGACTTCAGGAATTCCACAATAAACAACAGATATTCTTTTTTTCACGCCCATGTTTTTCAAATCTTCAGCCGTGCTATGAGAAATGGCAATGAAATGGGAGTGAGGATACATCATTGGAATAAGCCGCTCGGTTCCGAATACATAACTTGCAAAGGCAAAATTGGTTTCTTTGTAGATTGTTTTTCCAAAAAGATGCATAATCATTATGAAATTCTTTTTTCGCGAATAAAGCGGGGAATAGAATGGAATTTTATTCTGGTCGTCAATGATGATATCAACCTTTCTATGTCGTAGTATTGAGCGAAGAGCAAACGGTATATAGAAATTGAAATTGAATCTCTTACCAATACGAAAAATTTCAAAGCCTTCAAGAATCTCGTAACGGCTCTGCCCGGGTCCTTTACTGCAAAGAAGCATAATTTTATGGCCCTTTTTAAGCAAACGCACAAATATCTCATAAAAATACACCTCGGCGCCGCCTGCATAGGGATTCTGCCAATCCTGCCAATTAATTACCAAAATATTCATAATTTAAATAAGGAACAAAAACGGGAAAATTCATATCTTTGTTTTTCAATGTTCTTGTCTGCGTGAATTTTGTGTTTTTGCACGCCAGTAATTTAACAGGTCTTCAATTGTCTTTTCAAATGAGATTTTTTGGACCCAACCGGTCAATTTTGAAAATTTTTCGCCGTTGCCTATAAGCACTGCAATGTCAGTCTTACGCAGGCGGGACGGATCAACTTTGATATCAAAATTGACTTTTGCCAGTTTCTTGAAAAGGTCAATGGCTTCAGCAAGGGTATGGCCTTTGCCTGAAGAGATATTATAGATCTCTCCGTTAGGGCATTTTTCTATGGCAAGTTTGTAAGCCAGCACCACATCCATAACATTTATGAATTCTCTTCTTATTTCAATATTACCTACTTCAATTAGCGGTATCTTCTTGCCACGTTCAATCTCAGCCACCTGCCGGGCAATTGAAGGAAGAACGAAGTCATCTGATTGTCCGGGTCCAGTATGATTAAATGGCCTTAAGATGACTATGTCTATACCTGAATTACCGTATTCACTGCAAATTAGCTCGGATGCATACTTGCTTGCTGCGTAAGGATTTTTCAGGGTGATTTTTGCATCTTCTTTTAGATTATCACCGCCACCATAAACTTCACATGTAGAAACAAAGATGAATTTGGTTTTTTTATTAAGAGACTGCGCCGCTTCAAGAAGATTGATCGTGCCCATAATATTTGTATTGTAAGTGAATGGACGATCAAGGAATGATTTGGCAACCGAACTAACAGCAGCAAGATGAAATATGATATCAGGATTATGGGACTTAAAAACCTCACGCACCATTTCAATATTCATTATGTCCATACTGACAAATTTCCCTCGTTTAGGTTTCAGTAGAGGGAAACAGGTAGGAATAATGATATCAAGAGATTCTTTCAAGACTTTTATCAGGTGGGAACCAACAAAGCCTTCAGCACCAGTAATCAGAATTCGGTTCATGAGATTCTTGACCGCCAGTAATCAAGAAGATCCTTAATTGTTTTTTCAAATGGAATTTCCGGTTGCCAGCCAGTGGTGGACTTGAATTTTTCGTTTGAGCCAACGAGCAACTCAACATCCGATGGTCTCATACGGGCTGGATCTTGAATGACCTTCAGATTGCAATTGGTCATTTTGAGCATTGTATTAAGTAACTCTTTTATTTTTACTCCTTTGCCTGAAGCAATATTGTAGACTTCTCCTGGCGTACCTTTTTTCAAAGCGAGAAAGTATGCCTTTGCAACATCACGCACATCAAGGAAATCCCTTACTGCCTCAAGATTGCCTACATAGATAACCGGTTCTCTTTTTTTCTTTTCAATTTCAATTATCTGTCGGGCAAAGTTGGAAGTAACAAAGACTTCACCGCGCCTTGGACCAGTATGGTTAAATGCCCTTGTTCTTATGATCTTTAGAGCATAGCTTTTGTAGTATTGATAACCAAGCAGGTCCTGAGCAACCTTGCTTACTGCATAAGGACTCAATGGCCTTAAGGGATTTGTTTCTCTTATCGGTATTTCTTCAGGGTATACAAGTCCGTATTCTTCGCTTGAACCCGCAATGTGGATCATTGTATCAAGTTTTAATTCCCGAACTGCTTCAAATAGATTCAACTCGCCCAGGATATTTGTTGTCAAAGTCTCAGAAGGAGCACGCCAGGAAAAAGGAACATAGCTCTGAGCAGCAAGATGGAAAATAAAGTCAGGTCTAATCTCATTGATAACATACTTTATTGCTGAAGCATCTTTGATATCACATTCATAGAATTTGATCTTATCAAGAATGTGTTCAATGTTGTCTATTTTTGAACGCCATTTGATTGTTCCAAAAACTTCAACATTGTTAAGTGATAAGAGGTAATCAGCAAGATGGCTGCCGGCAAAGCCAGAAATGCCTGTGATCAAAACTTTCATAAACCTCCTTTTATTTCCGTTTTTGTGGGTAAATAGACCATTGGGTCAACAGATTTTCCCTGAAAAATCACTTCGTAATGCAGATGGGGTGAGGTTGATTGACCTGTTGAACCGAGTGTGCCAATGATCTTGCCACCTGTTACTACATCTCCGTGTTTGACAAGAATTGAGTTCAAATGCCCATAAAAAGTTTTATAGTTGGAACTGTGTTCAATAACAACGTAATTTCCATAGAGTGAATCCCAACCTACGGTTATTACTGTACCACTCGCTGCTGATATTACTGGTGAGTAAAGGGGTCCGGCAATATCTATGCCTTTATGCTCTTCACTGAATTTTCTTGAAATCTGTCCCATTACCGGTAATAAATAAGGAAGATTTTCGGCTTTCTCCTGGTTGTTCATTTTCTTTTCATATTTTTCCTCTACTTCATCAATAGATGGAGTAACTTCAGCAGGTGTCTTATCAATACCCAGCATAATTCTAATCTTCTGGTTTTCTGCTTCAGTCAGTGCTAATCTTTTCTTGATCGCTTCCAGTTTGCCAAATTCTTTTTCCATTTCAGCATTTTGCTTCTTTAATATCTCCAGTTCTATTATGCGATATGAAAGTGTACCGTATTTTACGAATCCCACAACTAAGAATGCCAGCAAAAGCAGAAATAAAACGACCAAACTGAAGAAAACCGTTTTTGACAGGAAAAAATGCCGGGATATAGAAGAGTTTGTAGAACTGAACACTATTGAATATCCTTTTTTCATTAATTATCAAAAACCCTTTTCAGCGCAGGCAATCAGCAGATTGATTGTTGCCTTTACATCATTCAGATCACAGACTTCATTTGGTGAATGGATATAACGGGTCGGTATGGAAAGGACTCCACTCAAAACACCTTCCTTAATTAACTGGATTATTGCCGCATCAGTTGTTCCTCTTTCCAAAATTTCCAGTTGATGTGGAATCCTCAAATTTTTTGCATAGGTTAAGAATTTTTCTTTTATAAACGGGCTGGTGATGAATGCGCTATCTTTTATCTTTATGGCAACGCCCTTACCAATACTTACCGCCATCTGGGGTGATTCTGGAGTATCGCCGGTTCCAGTAACATCAACTGCGATTGCATAATCAGGGCTGATTCTGAATGCACTTGTACGTGCACCCCTTAATCCCACTTCTTCCTGTGTGGAGAAGACGAAATAAAGATCAGCGTGATTTTTCCTAATTTTCTTCATCGTTTCTATCAAACAATAACAACCTATTCGGTCATCCAGTGCCTTTGATACAATTTTTCTGTTCATGATTTCTGTTGTCTGGTAAAATGATGCAATATCCCCAAGCTGGACCATCTTTTCTGCTTCTTCCTTGTTCTGTGCACCAATATCTATATAGAAATTATCAAGATTTGGTGGCTTCGGTGTTTCTGACTTTGTTTCTACCCCTATTACACCCGTGACGCCATTTTCAAAGATTACACGATGGTGGAGAATTCTTTCCGGGAAAATACCTCCGACACTGGCAAATCTCAAAAATCCCTGTTTGTCAATGTGTTTAACTATTAAACCAATTTCATCCATATGCGCGCAGAACATTATCTTTTTTGCCTTTTTCTCATTCTTAGGTGGTATGTGGGCAATCAAATTTCCTAAGGCATCAACCGTAATATCCTTACAGATCTTTTTTATTTGTGTTTTTATTAGCATACGGACTTTTTCTTCACGACCTGAAGGACCATAGATTTCAGTAAGGTTCTTGATTAATTCCATTTTGCTCCTTTTAGAATTTGTTCTACAGTCAAATAAAGTAATTTTGTACTATTTTTTATGTCTTTTGTTGATGCGATTGATAGAGGCGAGTGAATGTATCGGGCAGGTGCAGACAAAACTGCTGATGGAATTCCTTCACGAGTCAGATGAATTGCACCAGCATCGGTTCCCCCAATCATTGGTTGTTTATACTGGTATCTAATATTATTTTTTTGTGCAGTCTTCTCAAATATACCCAGTAGATTTTTGTCGCAAATTATTGTGGCATCTGCAATAGTTAGTACAGGACCCTTGCCCAGGATTGGATATGCTGGAGCATCTTTTTTTTCTGGAAATTCATTAGAGCCAGTTGTATCCACTGCTATGGCGACATCAGGATTTATGCGAAATCCCACAATTCGGGCACCTCTCAGTCCTACTTCTTCCTGAACTGTAAAGGCATAGTAGGCATTGAGGTCTGTGTTTTTTATCAATTCAATGAGAATATAACAACCGATACGATTGTCAAATGCCTTGCCATATATCAAGTCACCTTCTTTGCGAAATTTTGTGTCAAATGTTGCGAGCTCACCGATCTGAATCAATTTTTCTGTTTCCTCTCGGGAATTTGCACCAATATCAATGAATAATTCTTTAACTTCCGGAATAATATTTCTTTCTGCAGATTGGGTCAAATGGATTGGTTTGTGTCCGATTACACCCGGTATCCTTTTTTCGCCAATGACAATTCTTTTAGCAAGTATGGACTGGGTGCGAAGTCCAATGGTCTTAAATTTCAATAATCCATTTCTTTCTATCCCGGTGATCATCATTCCGACTTCATCCATGTGCGCAGCAAGCAGGACCTTTGTTTTTTTCGGTTTTCCTTTGCGGACAATAAGATTGCCATACGCATCCTCAGTCAATTCATCAACATAGTTGTAGATATTCTCTTTTATGAATGAGCGAATTCTATCTTCGTCACCGCTGACACCTTCTATCTCGCATAATTCCTTCAGCATAAGTAATTATACTTAATAAAGTCAGCTTGTCAACGGCACCATTCAGCCATCTGAGGATTCAACCAATTGACATTCAGTAAAGATTTGCTATAATTACGCAGGAGGAACGATGACAAGTTTATTTTTCATTATCTTTCTTGTAGGTTATATCTATGAAGATAGTGATAGTTTGTTGATAAGTGATGATAGTCTTGTTATCTGTGGTTATCACCAGTACAATTTAAAGGTTCATCTCACGAATAACACTATATTGAAAGTTCGGTCTTGGAATGGAACTGACTCAACCGGAAAGGTAATCTTGCAGGCACCTTTTATTTATATCCATAATTCAATGATTGATGGTGCAGGTATGGGTTATGCTGGTGGCACTAATACGCATCCTGATGGTTATGGACCCGGATATGGACATGCAGGAGTTGGAGGCGGAGGTGGAGGTGGTGCATATGGTGGTGCTGGTGGAGAAGGTGGTGATTTGGACCCTGGTGCTGGTGGAGCTCCTTACGGAAACATCAGTGATACAGTAATCAATATGGGTTCAGGGGGTGGGGCAGGGAGACTTGGTTCAGTAGATGGTTTTGGTGGAAAAGGTGGGTCATTGATATATTTGAAGGCGCAGAAAATAATAGTTGATACTTCGTCTATTCTTTCCAGTGGCTTGCGCGGTAATGATGGAAGTTATGAAGCAGGTGGTGGTGGTTCTGGTGGCGGTGTAAAAATGCAGGCTGATACTGTGAGACTTAGATATTCAACCGTGCTGGCAAAGGGTGGTGCTGGAGGTGACGCAGCAGGTGGCGGTGGTGGTGGTGCAGGTGGTGGTAGAATAAAGGTCTTCTACACAGTTGTTGATACAAACAACTTGAATTTGTCAGTGTCAGGTGGCAATGGTGGTCTTGGTGGTTTTGGCAATGGTGAGAATGGTTCTGCAGGTTCAATATATTTTGGACCACTTGTTGCATTGGAAGAAGCGGGTCAGGATGAGCTACCAGTTTTTTATATTCAACCCAGAATAATAAGTGGTTGGGCTATAATTTACTCAGAAAAAGATAGCGGAGATTTGTTGATTTACGATTCTGTGGGTAGACTTGCGAAGAAGATGAGAATTACCTGCAGGATTCAAAAATTTGATATGTCTGAACTGCAGAATGGAGTGTATTTTGCGAAAATCAATGGTTGTAAATCTATTACAAAAATAGTTTTGGTCAAATGACATATTCTATCGTCGTAAACGGCAAATAATGGAGTCTCAACAGATAAAAGACTTGCTCCCGCGCACCTGGAATCCGCTCTTTAGCAGATTCGGAAGTTTCACGCCGATCCAGGAACTGACGATTCCTCATATTCTTAACAAAGAAAATGTTGTTGTTATTTCACCTGCTGCAACAGGTAAGACTGAGGCAGTTATTGCACCAGTCCTTGAGAATTTGCTCAAGGAGCAGAGCAAAGGGCTGAAGGTCGTATATATTACACCAACCCGTGCACTGGTCAATGATCTATTCCGTCGACTTGAAGAACCAATTAATGCATTGAGTTTAACCTTGGGCAGAAAAACCGGCGACCACCCAGGTATTGATAAAAACAGACTGCCAAATATCTTGTTGACTACACCGGAGTCTTTTGATTCAATGCTCACCAGACAACCCCAGATTTTTTTGCAGTTATCAGCAATTATTCTGGATGAGATCCATCTTCTTGATAATACACCGAGGGGTGACCAGTTAAGGATTTTGCTAATTCGCTTGAGAAAGATATTTCAGAACAGGGACACTAAAATCCAGTATTGTGCTCTTTCTGCAACAATTGATGATTTGAAAATAGGTGAAAGGTATTTTGATAATCCGAAGGTTTGTTTCCTAAGATCACCAAGGGAGATTGAATATATTTTGATTCCAACAAATGAATTTGCAAATGCAATCTTCAAAATTGCCCAGGTCTACAAACTCAAAAAGATTCTCGCATTTTTTAATGCCCGAAGTTTTGCCGAGAGTTTTTCACAGAAATTTAACAGACCTCCATTTGAAGGCAAAGTATTTGTTCATCATGCGAGTTTGCCCAGGATAAAAAGGGAAGAAGTGGAGAAGATAATGAATCAGTCTGACCGGGCAATACTTCTGGCAACTTCAACTCTGGAACTTGGTATTGATATTGGGGATGTTGATGGTATTGTACTCTACCGACCTCCACATAGTATTTCTTCTTTGCTACAACGAACCGGTCGTGGTAATCGCAGAACTGACAAACTCTTTGCGATCGGTGTTTATTCAAACAACTGGGAAAAAAATCTTTTTGATACATTTTTTGATTGTGCACGCAAAGGTGAACTATACCAAAAGGAATATCAACCTCTGCTGTCAGTAATTCCACAGCAGATTTATTCCTATCTTTATCAAAGGCGCAGGATTGGAACAACTTTAAGGAGTATTTTTCAGATATTCAACGAAATCTATTCTGACGAAGTAGTCAAAAATGTTTTCAAAAAATTGTTCAATGATGGAATTATCAAGGAACAACGGCGTGGTATCTATTATCTGAGTGACAAATTGGAAAGCAAAATTGCCTACGGTAAGATTCATTCCAATATTGCAGAAAAGTCCTTTGGGGAGTATGCTGTTTTTGATATTAGCACCGGGATAATGATTGGCAGGATTTATTATCTGCTTGAAAAATTCATCCTCGGTGGTAAGTGCTGGGAAAAGGTTCAGGTTATGGAAAAGGAGAAAAAAGTTTATGCACGGTTTATTGGTGAGGGACCAGAGTTTTCAAAGATTTTTGAGGGCAAGGGTGCAGGCAACTACAATTATCTACTTTCTGCGGTATTAAAGAACAAGTTTTTCGCAGAACTACAACCCGCAGAATTTCCTTTCTTTTATGATGGTAAGAGTACGCATCTGTTTCATCTTTTTGGTTCACTTTATGGATTTATCGTTGCTGAGGCATTGTGTGAAGAGGGCATTGATGCAATTGATATTGAAGGAAAGATTTTGACACTCCAGGGATTTCAGATGTCTGATAATAGATTTCCATCTCCTAAGAAAGAATCAATAAGAAAGGTAATTGCAGAAAACATTTCCCGGTTTGAAGATGCCCTGGGTAGCGGTGCGTTCTTTTATGATTTGCCTGTGGAATTGCAGATAGAAGACCATCTTCTGAACTTAGACATTGGAGGTTTTCTTGAATTCCTGGGTGGTATAAGACTCGTTGAGGTAACAGGACAGGAATTCGGCAGAGTGATGAAATATATTGCAATTCAGTGAATTGAATATTTCTCTCTTCATTTTTTTGAGAAAATACCAATCTTGACATTCTTCTCAATTTTTATATAATTAAATACAATGTGTGGGATTGTAGGATACATAGGTCCGCGCGATATTACAAGTGTGCTATTGGGTGGATTATGGCGACTTGAATATCGGGGTTATGATTCAAGTGGTATTGCGGTCATTAATAACGAAGAGTTGTTAATTCGGAAAGTTCCTGGCAAGTTAAGCGAACTGCAGGAATTGTTGAAAAGAGCGCCGGTAAGTGGTAATATTGGTATTGGCCACACGCGCTGGGCAACCCATGGTGGTCCTCATGAAGAAAACACCCATCCCCTTATTGACTGCAATGAAGAACTTGCCCTGGTCGTGAATGGAATCATAGAAAATTATCATTTACTAAAAGATGAACTGGAAGCAAGGGGTCATTTATTCCGTTCCTATACAGATTCTGAAGTAATCGTTCATCTCATTGAAGAAAATCTAAAAACCGGTTTATTTGATGCAGTGCTTGAGACTGTTGCTAAGCTTAGAGGAAATTTCGCCTTTGCCGTGATATGTACAAAAGACCCAGACCACATTGTGTGTGCACGGCATGATGCACCGCTGGTTTTGAGTATCAATGATAATGAAGCAGCCCTGGCAAGTGATGTTTCCGGCGTTATTGCGATATTTGATAAAATAATTGACCTGCCCAATGATACAGTTGCAGTGATATCACCGAAAAATTATGCTATCAAAGATTTCAAAGGTGATGAAATCGTGATTCAACCAAGAAAAGTTACGATTAAGGTCAAGGATATTGAAAAAGCCAACTTTCCCCATTTTATGCTAAAAGAAATATATGAACAGCCCCGTATCCTTTCTCAGATTATTCAAGAACGTATTGTTGACAACCACATTGACCTTGGTCCGGAAATACACTTCTCAGATAAAGATTTTTTAAAGATTTCGCGAATATATATTCAGGCATGTGGAACCTCCTGGCACGCAGGAGTTGTCGGTAAGTATCTGATTGAAAGATTTGCCCGTATCAGCACGGAGGTTGATATATCCAGTGAATTCCGTTATCGGGATATGGTTCTGGATGGTGATACAATGGTAATGGCAATCAGCCAATCCGGAGAAACTGCAGATACGATTGCCGGCTTGAGAGAGGCAAAGGCAAAATTCTTAAGAGTTCTTTCTTTAGTAAATGTTCAGCATTCAAGTATTTATAAAGAATCAGATGGCGCAATTTCCATTATGGCGGGGCCAGAAATCGGTGTTGCTTCCACAAAAGCATACACGGCAGAAATTTTGAATCTGTATTTATATAGCCTTTATCTTGGAATGCTCAGGGGGTTTGTGCGGAAAGATGATTTGCTGTATCATCTTAATGAGATAAGAAAAATCCCTGGACAAATAGAGACAATATTGAATAAACAGGAAGAAATCAGAAAAATTGCTCTACAATTTTATAATTCAAGGGATTTTTTGTTTTTGGGCAGGGGTTTAAACTATCCTACTGCACTTGAAGGTGCATTGAAATTAAAGGAAATTTCTTATATTCATGCTACTGGTTATGCAGCAGGTGAAATGAAACACGGACCGATTGCTTTGATTGATGAACATATGCCGGTAGTATGTATCAATCCAAAATCAAGTGTCTATGAGAAGATGTTGAACAATATACAGGAAGTTGTTGCCCGCAGAGGTCAGGTTATCAGTGTGGTAACCGAGGGTGATCAGGCAACGAGTTCTATCAGCGAATATGTAATTGAAATACCCGAATGCAGTGAGTTTGTTTCACCAATTCTTGCGGTCATTCCATTGCAATTACTCGCCTATTTTATTGCAACATTTAAGGGTCTTGATGTTGACCGTCCAAGAAATCTCGCAAAGAGTGTGACGGTTGAATAGTCAAATAAAACTACACCATTTGATAAAAAGGCAATTGGGAATTGCAAAGAAGATAAAGACAACCGAATCTAATGAACCAGTAAAAGCCATCTTGAAACCGTTTTTATATCACCGGGACGGGCTTATGGTTCACGAAAATCTTATGAAATCTAATAGATTATCCTCTCCCGTGAGGGGAGAGGAATTTGATGTATTAGAGGAGGTTAAATGTCTGAAGTAAGAAGGGATATTGTAACTGATACCTGGGTAATCATTGATACTGATAATGAGGAGATACCAAAAGTTTCTGCTGAAATTCCTGTTGCAGATAGTCCTTGTCCGTTCTGTGAGGGGAATGAATCAAAAACACCAAAGGAAATCTACGCGATCAGAGACGGATCTCAGCCCAATGGTCCTGGATGGAAGGTCAGAGTGGTTCCCAATATCCATCCAATTCTGAGAGTTGAAGGTGAATTGGAGAAATTCGGGGTTGGCGTATATGATATGGTTACTGGTACAGGTGCTAATGAGGTAATTATTGAATCGCCACAACATATCACAAATATGGCTGACCTGACGCAGGAACAGGTTGTTCTTGTCCTTGATACATATCGGTTCCGGATTGAGGATTTGCATAAAGATAAAAGGATTAGGTATGTCTTAATCTTCAAAAATTATGGACGGCTTGCCGGTTCTTCCACAATCAGTCATATCCATTCAGATCTAATTGCCCTGCCTGCAACACCGAATCGTGTAAAACAAAAACTAAATGGGGCATACGAATATTACCGATACAAAGAACGTTGCCTTTTTTGCGATATTGTTCAGCAGGAGATTGAAATGGGCGAGAGGCTTGTCTTCCAGACCGAAAAGTTTGTTGTATTTGCTCCTTATGCCTCAAGGTTCCCTGGCGAGGTTATGATCATACCCAAGTCCCATGCATTCTCTTACAAACTGATTGACAAAATTGAAATGAATGACCTTGCCTATGTTTTGAAAAAGATCGGTTCTGCTATTCGTGCCGGGTTTGGTGATCCACCTTATAATCTCGTGCTTACAGATAGCCCTAATCTCTTGCCCCGGCCTGATTACTGGAAGACAATTGAACATGATTTTCACTGGCATATTGAAATCATTCCCCGCACTTACAGGACCACTGGCTTTGAACTTGGTACAGGCTTTTATATCAACAGATATGGTCCGGAAAAATCTGCGAAGATATTGAGGGCAAATCTATGATAGAGAAAGGATTAGTTTTTCACAAAATTCCCTTTTCCCTTGTGGAAAAGGGATACAATGGGAGGTTTTTCTCAGGCTCCAAACCAGCATATGATAAAAGGAATAATTTTTGACCTGGATAATACTCTGGTTGATTTTATGGCAATGAAGGAATCCGCGGTTGATTCAGCAGTCAGCGCAATGATTGATGCGGGTTTGAAAATGGACAGAAATACTGCAAAACAGAAAATTTTTGAAATATATAGAGAGGTCGGCATTGAAGATCAAACTGTCTTTGATAAATTCCTGACGCGTGAGTTTGGCTATATTGATTCGCGCATACACGCTGCCGGCATTGTTGGCTATCGCCGGGCACGAGAGGCAACCCTGGTGCTTTATCCACATGTTTATATCACCCTTATTGAGTTGATAAAAAGAGGTATGAAACTTGCAGTTGTAACCGATGCACCCAAATTACAAGCCTGGTTGAGATTGTGCCAATTGAATTTGCATCACCTTTTTGATGTAGTTGTGACCTTTGAGGATACCTATAAACGAAAACCTGATTCTGCACCTTTTAAGATTACCCTTGATAAAATGAAGATGAGACCAGAAGAGGCAATGATGGTTGGTGATTGGGCAGAAAGGGACATTGTGGGAGCAAAGACCCTTGGTATGAAAACAGTTTTTGCCCGGTATGGTGATACTTTTGGTACTGAGAACTCAGGTGCGGATTATGAGATAAATGATATAATCCAATTGCTTGAAATTGTAGATAATCTTGCTAATAAAGATTCGTTATCATAACTATCCAAATCACACTTTGATAAGAAAAACTTTTCTTGATTGTTCAATATGATAAATATTCGCAGAATACCTTTTTCCCTCTATTGCATTCTTTTTCTGTATCATTTTCATATGGTTTCTGGTGGACCCATATTGCCTGATAGTGAACATATTGTATACGAAACCAATGATAGGGGTAAGATCGGCCAGATTGAAGTAGTTTCTGTAAAGGATACAACTGGTTATCACATTCGTTACACATCGGACCGTACCATTGATGCGATTCTTGATACTATTAATCTCCAGACGCTTTATCTGAATAAAATAATTGGTTCACGGTGGGAATTGAACGTTAAGAGAAATCATATCTTTGAGGTGAATTATCAGGGCAGAAAGAATTATTACAGAGAAGTAGAACCAGTCTATGATCGTCATACCCTGGATTTTGTATTGAGAGGTTTTTCGTACCATAAGGATTTCAAAAAAAGAATTAGATTAAATGTGCCTGAATTTATGATTATCAATGCTGATTTGGAATTGATAGGTGAGGATAGTGTTTATGCCCCAGCAGGTTCATTTGATTGCTGGAAAATAATGATGATACCAAGGGTCATATTTACAAAAATGAAATTTTATTTTTATATTGAAAAAGAATATCCTCACCGGTTTGTCAAATATATGGATTCGTCAGGTAAAAACAAAATAATACTGAAAGAATATAAAGCAATTACTTTTTAGTCCGTTTGTTCTGTTTTGAAGGGCTTCGGGATTCTGTTTCTTTGTTTTCTTTTTTGAATAGATCCTTAAATTTTGTTTTCAATTGTTTAATCCTGAGTAGATCATCTTCACGCTGGTCATTCACATTGTTTGAATCTACATCAACAAACTGGTCATTTTTGCTTGAAGAGGTCTTGTGTATTATGGTCTTTTTCTGCTCAGTGTTTTCACTTTCGTTACCTTGAACTTCGGTCTCTATACCGGGTTTTGTATCGGTACTTGTTTTTTCAGTTTTTGGTACGGGTTGAATTGCCCACAGGCTACTGAGTATGAATATGATTGTTAGAATAATTCTATTCATTTTCGCTCCTTAATTATATTTGATTTTCCATCATTGTCAAGCTTACCATGGTAATAGACTGACATAGACCCTTCTTTTCTCATTCGGTTCAAGGAAGATTCTCCTTTTGATTGTCTGATAACCAAGTTTTTTGATTTCAATTATGTATTCACCAGGTCTTAAAACGATTGTATGCGGACTCTTGCCAACATAGATCCTTTCACCTGATACTACTTCTTTGATATATATTCGGCATTCTGAGGGCGTTGATATTATTCGCAATTTTGCAGGTTCAGGTTCTTCAATTGATATCTCTATTTCTTTTTTTGATATTGATTCAATATCATCCAGGTCAGGAAGTTCTTTTGTTGAAGCCAGGATGATGATTCTCTCGGTTCCTTCAGGACCGGTGATCTCATATTCATAATCTGCCTCAGGAGATGGTAATTCATATACTCTATTTGCCTGGACAAAGCCATTATCCCCTTGTTGGGGGAAGAGAAGGTTTTCCCTTCCCCCAACATCAATGTTGAAGACTGCTACAAAACAGTCTTTGTCGGTTCTGAAGAAGACCTTTAACCGTTCTCCTGGAATATATGCAGGTTCTTCTTTGTTCAACCACATTTCAATGTCAATTGGAGTATCTGGTGATTGAATACTATCTATCTGGGTATTCAGACCTATTATGAGTATGAATATGGGGGGAAACATTTTTATCTCCTTGATTTCTGGGTAGGAGGATCTTTGACTTTTCTCTTCTCTTCTTCTCGGCCTGGAGGTGGTAGATTTCTTATGGGAGTCTTTGGGTTTTTTGGTTGTTCATACTCTTCGTTTGATTCAGGTGATTCGGAGTTGCGCGGATTTGTTGTATTCCTTCTTATATAATTATGATTATCCTGTTCAGTGTCGTCATATTCACTATCTGGTCTTCTTATTGTCCTGGTATTCTGATCATCAGATGTATCCTTTGTTCTTCTAATTATTCTTGTATTATTATCTTCAGATTTTTCCTGGTTGTACGATTCATCTGTCTTTCTCTGAATTATCTTGTTTGATTCATTTTTCTTAGTTCCATATTTTTCATCAGCAGGGTTTTTGCCTGTTGTCTTTCTGTATTCCTCATTTTTTGCTACGATCTCTTTTTTGACTTTTGTTTCATATTCTCTTTTCATCCTTTCCAGGTTTCCTGATTTGTGCTCTTTTTCTATCCGGGCATAAAGGTCAGGGTCTTTTTCTTTTGTGAGTCGCTGGATTTCCTTCTCATTATACGGAACATTGACCTGTCTTGGTGGTTTGTCAGGAAGATCTACTCCATAAGACCTTGCCTTATGTCTGAATTCATTATACGCATAGGGAAGCTTGTATCTGACAACCCTACCGTACCTTGGCCTCCACCACCAGCAGCCATCTTCATACCAGACCACATAGAATCCGGCACGGAAAAAGTGCCAGTCAAAGTGGTGGCACCAGTGACAATGCCACCAATACCAATCCCACCACCAGGGATGATACCAGACATAGTACACGCAGTAATAACCGTGTGGATAATAGATCCAGTAACCATCGCAATAGTATTCAGGGTCAGGACCCCAGTACTCATCATACCACCCATCGTATGGATCGCTGTCATAATCACAATAAACAAAACTCGCGCTGTAGGCAAAGAGTGGGATTGCTGCCAAAAGCAATAATAAATAGCGCTTCATTTTAACCTCCTTTGTTTTGCTTTGCAAAACGCAGACAGACCTGGATTGCAAAGCGGGTTCGCGCTGATTGTTTTTCATTTTTTCCTCACAAGTTCTGGGTTGCCCGGGTCAACCTGGTATGCCCAGTCAAAAATGACATAACCTGATTTTATTGAAGCAACCCTGATTTTTGCAAAATGGTTATCCCAGGTCCAGATAACATAGGTATGACCATCAATTGCCTCAACAATTCCAGTTGGCGACCAGCCTTCCTGTGGTGCGTACCCAATTTCATCAAATGAAGAAGTGTAGCCCATATCCTGGATAAGACCACCTGGTTTGCGAATGAAGAAGAAATATGATTCTGCATATTCGTCATAACCAAAATAGAAATCACAGTATGCATGATTGTAAGGAACAACAGAATAGGTGCTGAAATCCCAGCCGGCATATGTTGGATATTCAGTGTAGTCAAAGATTTTTTCATTGAATCCTTCAGGCCTGGGTGTATCATAGACCATTTCATAGGAAAGTTCGCTTTCATTATTATTCACATCAAATGCTGATATTGCATAAAAGTAAGTTTGTCCATTCATTAATCCACAATCAAGGAAATAATCAAGATTGGTCTCGCCAATAAGATAGTATGGTCCTTCAGGTGCAGGCCCACGATAGACTCTGTATCCGGCAAGATCCGGTTCATTGTTATGATACCAGGTAAGCATCACTTCCTCGTCTCCGGTGATAGATATTAATCCCCTGGGTACAGCCGGTGGCTCAAGATCTGCTTCTTCATAACAGCAAGGTGAAAGCAACAGTCCGGTTGAGACCAGGATTATTTGAAAGATATTTTTGATTCTTTTCATTTGACACCTCTATCATATTCATATGCAAATCCTATGCCAGTAAAAACTCCTGAAATTACAGGAGTTTTTTGTATTTAATGCACAAAAATTGTGCGGATATGACAAAATTTGGGGCATTGATAACCCATACCAACACATTTAACCAGAGGTTTTTCAATATTTTGTCTTAATTTTGGAAATCAAACAATCATAACTAATGGTATCAAGAATACCTTTTCTATCAGAGTGGAAAAGATTCTGTGCAGTGCATAGTTGACTTTTTATTTTTTTTGATTATTATTTAGTATGATAATTTTGTATCTTGTAGGAATATATCTTGGCATTGAAGCGGGAATGAATCAGCCAATGATCGGTCTTGATTATGATCTGCAAAGTGGTGTTATTTTTAAAGCCATCGCTGGTAAGCAGAATATCAGTATTGCATTCAGTGGTTCTTATTATCACGGAAAAAATCTTGGTTATTCATTCAGCAATTACGGCTTGAGCATCTTGATCAAAAAATCAAATTGGCGTGTATCACCTTTTGTAGAATCCGGGCTTGATTATATCGCAAGGCAATTGGACAGCAACAAAGAATGGGGTATAGGTTTTAATTACGCAATTGGTTTTTTGATTGGCTTTCACTATGACAATATAGAAATATACCCATCTTTTTACTATGATGGATTGACTGATTTCAAGGTAAACGCTGGAAATCTGGGTATTAAACTGGGAATAGGGTATGAATTATAGGCGCATTTTTGGCATATTATATTCGGGGTTATTATTGTTCAATGCCTGTCAGAATCATATTATTGAGCGCTCTGCCACTAATTATTTTCCAATCAAAGAAGGAAATTGGTGGTATTATGCTAATAATGATTTGTATAATCCGAAAAACATAAATATTACCGTGGAAGCGCCAGATACAATCCTTCAGTGTGAATGCTATCCATTCAATGTTTCAGGTGAATTCCATTACTACTTGAAAGATCAGAAAGGAATCAAGGAGTATATACTAATGACTGAGAATTATGGTGGGTATGATTATACTGTTCTTCAGGGTTTTGTCACCCGACTTGAATTACCTCTGGTCCGTGGCAATCAATTCTCTGATTCACTTATAGATTCACTTGACCTTGCCGGTCAGTGGATAAAGGCTTTTTATTCAATAAAGGGACTTGTATCTGATTATCAAAATGATGAAATTTATGGTGAAGTCTATAAAATAATAATTTCAACATACCAGTACATTGCAACCCAGGATTCTACCATTGCGAATGAGGAATATTTTGAAGAGTATTATGCACCTGGTATAGGACTGATCAGATTTAAAAATCGTGATGGTGAGTTTGCCATAACTGACTTCAATATTGAGTGAAAATAGTACGCAGTAATCATTAGACAGCAAGTTAAGAAGTGAAGGTTTGAATTTTTGTAGTTGTGTGGATATGAAAAAAGAAGATGCAGAGTCAAAGAAGTTATTTCTTGAAATTTATCAACATCTTCTAAAAGAATTTGGTCCTCAACACTGGTGGCCTGGAGATTCACCGTTTGAGATAATGATCGGCGCAATCCTTACCCAGAATACAAACTGGCAGAATGTTGAAAAGGCGATCCGCAATATTAAAAAGGCAGGATTACTGGATCCAAAGTTTTTGCTGGTAAATAGAAAAAAAATTCCGCAGTTAATAAAGCCATCAGGATTTTACAGATTAAAGACTGATAGACTGGTAAATTTTTTGAACTATTTTGTTGATGAGTATGATGGCAATGTGGCAAATTTCAATGGAATTGATACCGACTTCTTAAGATCAGAACTTCTCGCCATTTCAGGTATTGGGCCTGAAACTGCAGATTCAATCCTGCTCTATGCCTTGAACAAACCTGTCTTTGTTGTGGATACCTATACCAGACGGATATTTTCAAGGCATAAACTGATAAGTGAAGATGCTGATTATGATGACATTCAAAGATTTTTCAAAGACAATTTACCAGAGAGCACTCAATTATACAATGAATATCATGCCCTGATTGTTAGACTGGGCAAACAATATTGCAAAAAAAATGAACCTTTGTGTGATAGTTGTCCTTTATACATTTTTTTCAATTAGTCCTGATAGCATTATCCGGGGTGTATACCTGAATCCGTATCAGGCTTGCAAAAAGAGTTATTTGGAAAAGATTTTCAGTTATGCCGATTCTAATTATATTAATGCTATAGTCGTTGATTTGAAGAGCGATTATGGCTATCTTTGCTATGAGACAGAGGTTCCTCTGGCTAAAGAGCTTGATGCATACAAAAAATACATTGACCTTGATTACTTGATAAAGAGATGCAAAGAGCTTAATATAAAGTTGATTGCGCGGATTGTTTGTTTCCGCGATAGTTATCTTGCCTGGTATAAGGATTGTGCAATTCGGGATTCAACAGGTGAAGTCTGGTATGATAAGACCGGTACAGCTTGGGTAAATCCATACAATGAAAAGGTCCGACAGTATCTTACAGATATTGTAGAGGAGCTGGTAAAGAAAGGCATCTATTCCTTTGCGTTTGATTATGTGCGTTTTCCTACTGATGGAGATATTGCTCGCATAAGTCTGACTGATGTGAAAGGTGCAAGATATGAACCAATCAAGGAATTCCTGAAGCAACTTAAAGAGAAGTTTGATGTAGAAATAGGAGTCTGTATTTTTGGTTATGCTGTCTGGTATGATCTGAAAGGTGAGGGGCAGGAAGTTTCAAAGTTTGGTCAGGTTGTTGATGTTGTCTATCCAATGCTTTATCCTTCACATTTTCATCCTTCATTCAAAAAGGAAGTATCTGAATACTGGCGCAATTACTGGATATATTTTGATTCGGTTGAAGAGGCTTTTAGAAAACTACCCAGGAATGTGAAAGTTATACCTTTTGTTCAGGGTTTTGATCTTTATTGTGAAGAATATGGTGATAACTACATATTTTCCCAAATTTTGGGCGCGCTAAATGCAGATGCGGATGGAATATTGATCTGGAATGCAGCGAGTAATTACACTAATTCTTTAGTTTCTTTAACTCTGGCGTATAATTTAATCCAATACCGATACGCTCAGAATAGCCTAAATATCCGTAGGAGAGAGCTACTGCACCAATATCAAGAAATAATCCCGAGCCTATCATTATCTCTATCAAAAACCCAAAAGAAAAACCTGACCAGCCCAAATCCTGATAACCAGTTTGATAACCCACCATTAAAGAAAAACCTGAAACCATTGACTCCTGACCAAGTAGTGCTTTGGTAGTCGTCTGCATAAATTTCGGTTCACGAATCTGGAGTTCACTGCCGATAGAAAAGGTCGGAATATAATCTGGATAAAGCGAGTAGTCAAGACTCAGTGCCCAATGGCTCTGACTGAATGGTATCTTAATAGCAAGACCCTGACGGAAATTTAATGGTGGGTACTCCCATTTTTCAATGAACCTTCTTGGTGTACCCATATTTTTCAGGGTTGTTCCAAGATAGATAATTTTTACTGGATGCAGGATCAAACCAAAATCGCCAAGCAGTCCATACGCACTCTCACTTTCTAATTGACTGCGCACAATCTTTCCACAACCCCCAAAAGAAATCTGTTTTTTCCTGCCAACGCTCTTTCCGTACCCGCAGTTCAATAACATATCTGAATTGCGGAATTCGTCAGATTCTTCACCGTATTCATTACGTCTTGTATCTTTGGCTGTGAGATAACTGAGCCCTACCCCCAGTGCGCCCACCTTTTTACCCAGATAAATTGATGATGTCAAATTATAATATTGAATAAAATCAAGATGATACATTCCCATCCCGGATATGTAATAACTGTTGATAACACCTAATCCTGCAGGATTCCAGAAAACCGCGTTTCCATCATCACTCAAGGCAGTAAATGCATTACCCATTGCTACTGGTCTGACACCAACTCCGAGTTTCAAGAATGTATATCCAGTTGCACCGGGTTGCCATATCTGAGCGTTACTGAATATCGCTATTGGGATTAGAAAAAATATTTTTTTCATAGTCAATTATATGTGAAATTCTAATTTAGTCAAGGTGGCGATTTGAATCAAAAATCTTTCCCTCACCTTATTCCTCTCCCCGCAGAGCGGGGAGAGGGAAGGGTGAGAGGGGTTAATTATGAAAAGATAATAAGCAAACGAAGGTGCAAAATTGTTTCTTTGCTTGAGTGAGAATTATAATTTTGTCTGGGCAAGATTTTATTTAAATCGCTCTTTTAGTTTATTGAGAACCTGTGGCAGTGTAGTATATTCCATTTCTGCAAGTGGCAAACGTTGAGGTTCAAATGGTCCATGTCTGCGGATGTAATCAGCAATTTCATTCGCCTTCTGTCTTGTATGGTCATAACTCGGGTCTGCAAACATATCTCTTGGTCCAACGAGCATACCATTAGCGAGCTGGAAACCGAGTGCAATCACCCTTGGTGGTCCATCAAATCGTGTTGGATTGGCATCATTTACCGAGACGGGCATAAAAGGTCCCCAGTGGGAGCCCCGCATCCATCCTGTCACCATATAAGGCAGGGAGAATGGCTCAAGGACTTCGCCAACTGCAGGCAAACCACTCTGACACCGAACAATCATTACAGGGTCATCTTTACCAACATATCTTCCCGCAAGTAAGTTGACTTTCTGGGTGGATGTTGTTGCAGCGATTGTTCCATCTTTCTTATAAATATTTTTAATGATGTAATGTTCTGAAGCACCGATGAGACATAGAAGGTCATACAATTCTTCGGGTGTGTTTAATTTCGCATTCTTATCATGGAAAACATCGTGCAATTCAAACACAAAACCATCATGCATACTCGGGTCAATCACAAGACCAATGGTATTGAATGGGTCAGCAAACATTTTATAGAGTGGATAGTTCCAGGCACCTGGCGAGGTTTTATCTGCTGCAAAAACAATGATCGGTTCGCTCTTTCTTTCTTCAAAGGTCATTTCTGCACAACCCGGTCCCATCCCTTTGACATTTCCGGAAAAGGCATCGCTGAGCAAATCCTGCCCAGCACCATAAAGTTTCAATTCTTTTGCGACATTGGTGCACTCAACAAAAATATCCCAGGCGAGTTTGTGTATTTCACCAGCATCATTGCCGAGCCTGTGGCTCATAATCAATTCCAGGTCATCACCACAATGGGATACATGAAAATCAACGATTGTGCCTTTGGTTTTCTGGGCATCAAGCAATTGAATCGCCCGGGCAATGACATTGGGATGCATGCTGGAATGTCCAACATAGCCCCCAATATCCGCCTTGATGACGCTCAAAGTTATTGGCATGATTTCCTCCTTAAATATGCTTGAAAGTTAATGAGATATTATATAAATAAAACTGAGAATGTCAATATTTGCCAAGAAACATTAATGCACATCCTTACCCGTCTAAAAGTATCTGAAAAGGGTGATGCATTTTTAGATTTCTGTTGTCCGATGCTGATCTTTGCCCGGCAGTTTCCTTGTGAAACTATTAGATCTTCAAAAGATGTGGTTTAATTATTTCCTTGACACCAAACATTTTTTGATTATCATTTTAATCCGTGATGAAGCAGATAATAGAAGGGTTTAAATCACTGATCAAGCAATCAGGCAGAGTGAATAAATTACTGAATGCATATCAACGGCTTAAAGAAAAGTCAATTGAGAATGTGTATCTCTTAGAAAAAAAATTGAACGAATTATCAAAGGAGGCAATTAGCCTGCCTGATTTTCCATTAAAGAATTCATTGATTTCCTGGCTCAACAATGAAAAGAATGAAGTTGAGAAGGCAAAAGAAGATTTTCATTTTTTGCTGGGCGAGCAGATCAAAAATCTTTTCCAGAAGGATAACAAAATTCTTAAGGGACAATACCCGATATTGAGAGTTGGTTTTTACACGATCAAATTGGATTTTGAATTTGGTGAGGTAACATTGTATTTTGGCCCAGAGATTGAGAAGATAAAATCTAAAATACCCCTTGAGCCTGAGGCGATTTACCAGAGCGTGAAGAAATTTGATGAAGAAATCAGAAAAACAAAATTTGACGCAAAGGAATTCTATCTTGACCTGCAAAAGGCATATAAAAAGCGCATTGTGCTTTCAAACAAACCTTATGGTGAAAAAATGCCGCTGGTTGATGTTCTCAATGAATATGTTATGTTAAAACAACCGCCTCAATTTTTTGTTGATCCCAAAAAAGAAAATTTTCGCGAATTTTCAAGGGTCACCCTTGCATACCTGCTCTATCTATTTAGAAAATCCGAAATCAGTAAGAGTGGTAGCCATCTTTATGTTGCGACATTTGATGCAACAACGGATAAAGGACACTCAATATGGATTCCGGACAATGAAGAAGGAGAAGGAACTTATTGTTCATACATATCATTTGAAGGGCAGTGAAAGACTGATAAGAAGAAAGGAAATGAACAGCGGCGATGAGTATCTAATGGGCAGTATGATATGGATAGTAAGTAGTATGTAGTATATGGTAGAGATGATTGCAGAGATATGAATCAATTAGACCAGACATTGGCAAGATTGATGATAAATAAACTTGGTGGTTTTGGCATACCACCAGAATTTGGCATTGAATATTTTAGTGTCGGGCTTGAGCATTATCTAAACGTTCTTGAAGATGATTATTTCAATTTTCCAGGCAGGCAGAGTATTTCAACTTTTAAACTGATTACCGGTAATTATGGCGGTGGCAAAACCCATTTTCTTTATTCAATAAGAAATCTTGCCTGGAAGTACAACTATACGACCAGTTATGTTTCCTTGAGTGCAACTGAATGTCCTTTTGACCGGCTGGAACTTGTCTATAAGAAAATTGTCTCCAATATTACTGCTCCTATGATTGACAAGGATATGTCCAGTGCCTATGAAACTGGTATTGAGGCACTATTGCGCAAGTGGTATCATCGTGTCAGAGAAGATCGCAATTTCATTACTCTTGTAAAAGGGCTTGAAAGTATTAGTTATACAAATTGTATCAAGGGTGCACTGGCGAATCTTGCTGCTGATGATGAAGATGGTTTCTATTCTCTGATACAATGGCTAAAAGGCGAAGATATAACAAGGGAGTTGAGATTACAGCATCGCATTTCAGAAAGGATTGACCGCACAACTGCATTCAGGATGTTGAGAAGTCTAATTCAGTTCATCAATGCGATCGGTTACAACGGTGTTATTTTTCTATTTGATGAGGCGGAAAGGGGAATGAGCATTTCTTCAGTCCGGGACAAGCGTCGGGCACTTGATAATCTGCGTCAGATTGTTGATGAATGTGGAAATGCAAGGCTGCCAGGTGCAATGTTTTTTTATGCAGTACCTGATGAAAATCTTCTGTTAGAAGGTACAGGTGGAGTTTATGAAGCATTAAAACAGAGGTTACGTTCAAGTTTTACAAAAATAAATCCAGCAGGAGTAAAGATTGATTTAGAAAAGATTGAACTCAACCCTGAGGATTTTTTGTTCAGATTAGGACAGAAACTTTCAAAGGTATTTGAATCCGCATATGAATTTGAGCTTGATCAGGACACGCTTGTTAAATCCTTAAGGAATATGATTTCTGCAGTTCTTGAAATGCAAATGCTGGATATAAGTTATCGCCGTATCTTTGTCGTTGGGATAGTTGAGGTATTCCAGAGACTCAGGAGTGTAAATAAGATAGTTGATGTAAATACAGCGCGGCAAATTTGCCGTGCCCGTACGAGTGAACTGTTAAATAGAGAGAAAGAAGAAGTTGAACGAGAAGAATTTTAAGGTCGTAGTTCATAATATTTTTGGTGAGGGAGTTGTTCTTGAAACGCGATGGGATGGTATTGAATCCCGGGTAAGATTTCGCAGTGGCTTATGTCTGTGGCTACCCACAAAATGGCTGAAGCCATTAGAAATAGAAGAAAAGGAATTAGATAGAATTTCCTCGCGCAGGCTTGTAGAGGCATTCAGACTTGGTGTTGTTCCGCACCAGGACATTGAATATTTTACCTTTGGCAGGGCATGGGAGATTGACCTCTTCAAGAAGGCACTTGATAATCTGAGAAATGGTAATGGCGGAGTTTTTTTGATTGAGGGTGAGTATGGCTCAGGAAAGACCCATCTTGCAGAATATCTGCGTCATCTTTCATTAAAACAGGGATTTGCAACTGCGTATTGTGAATTACATATTCATGAGACCCCACCTTATAAACCCAAAAAAATATACCACGAACTGGTCTATGGTCTGCGCTATATTAAGGATGGCTGTGAATACGGTTATCGTGATTTGCTCAGGGAAGGCACGGCATTTGATATTTCTGACCACTGTTTTCTGACCCCGGTGCTGAAAAGAATAAAAGATATGGAAGACAGTAATCTGCACAGCGAAGTTTTCTGGCAGTGGATAGAAGGCGAATCAACTAAAGAATATGCCACAGACCGAGATGCACCCTATCGAGTCAGGGGTGGACAGCAAATTCCTGCTCTTTATGATTTTTCAACCGCGGCAGATTTCTATAATTATATTCTCAGTGGTATCAGTTATATTGCCAACCGGCTTGGACTTGGTGGTCTGGTTATTATTATTGATGAGTTTGAAGAGATTGATCATATCTGGGAATACCACCTCAGAGAAAGGGGTATGGCATTCCTTGAAGGGCTAATAAGAATTGCCCTGAACGACGAAGATATGAAGAGATTTGATAGTCATATATTACACAATCAGGTTCGTCCTACTCCTTATGCTTATAAGGAAACCCATATTTTGCTGATGCTTGCCACAACGCCCACTGAGGATGATTGGACAACAAAATTTATTCAAAATAAGGTTCTGTTGAAAAAATTCAGCAGGGGTGAATTTGAATCAATCTTTGATAATCTATTAATGGTCTATAAAACTGCCTACCCGGATTTTAACATTGAACAGAAGTTGTGTGATAATATTTTGAACACTGCATTTAAGAAACACCAGAAAGAACTGCGTAAGTTCATAAAATGTTCAATTGAGGCATTTGATTGGGTAAGACTTTGCCATAAAGATTCATAAAGACCTTCTTGACATCATTTCAAATAATGGTTATGATTAAACCTGGGAAGGTACTATGGGTGAGGAATATCATACTCCGGGACTTGATATTGAGCAAATAGTTGACCGTGCTGTTGAATCTTCAGATTCATTCAGAAAGATTGATCAAAATACTACAGATAGAATAACAAAAGCCGTTTTTGAGGCAGGATATGAGCATAGACATTATCTTGCAAAACTTGCCTATCAAGAGACCAAATTGGGAAGATGGGAAGATAAGATTATTAAGAATACTATCGCGACAAAATACGTCTATGAAGATATTAAAGATGCAAAAACAGTAGGTATAATAAATGAGGATAAGGGGCAAGGTATTATAGAAATTGCTGAACCGGTCGGTCCAATATTTTCAGTTACCCCGATAACCAATCCGACTTCAACGGTTCTTTTTAAGATTCTCATTTCTATGAAAACAAGGAACCCGATAATTATCAGACCGCATGGTTCAGCAAGAAAATGTTCGGTTGAAGCATGCAGAATACTATATGATGCTGCACTCAAGGCTGGCGCCCCAGAGAATTGTATCCAGTGGATAAAGACGTCCACAAAAGATGAGGTTTTGGCGCTTATGGCTCATAGGAAAATTTGCCTTAATCTTATAACTGGTTCTATAGAACTTGTCAGGGCAGCATATCGGTCTGGTAATCCCACAATTGGTGTTGGCCCGGGAAATGTTCCAGTTTACATCAGTAAGACCGCTGATGTTGCGTTTGCAGTAGAACAGATTATTGCTTCAAAAACTTTTGATAATGGCACTATCTGTGCGAGCGAGCAAGCAGTGGTTGTGGATCGTGCAATTGCTGATTTGGCTATTAAGGAGTTCAAGAAAAATCGGGCATATTTCTTGTCTCAGGAAGAGATAAAAAGGCTTGAACCGGTGGCATTTGATAAAGAAAAGATAGTGATGAAAGTGGAAGTCATTGGTCAGCCTGCAAATGTAATTGCCCGGATGGCTGATATAGATGTCCCCGGTGATACAACAATTCTGATTGCTCCACTTAAAGAGATAGGCGTACAATCACCGCTCTCGCTTGAGATACTTGCGCCAATTCTTGCTTTCTATGTGGCTAATGATTTTGAAGATGGAGTTGAGATCTGCCAACAGATAAATAAGCATGGTGGTCTGGGGCATACCGCCAGTATTTTTACTGAATCCGATGAAGAGGTTATGTATTTCGCAACTTTGATAAAGGCGGGGAGGATACTTGTTAATACACCAGCATCACAGGGCGCCCTTGGTGGGACATATAATAAATTGAAACCATCTTTAATGCTTGCCTGTGGTACAAGTGGCAAAAATGTTACTGCGGACAACATTTCAGTCAGACACCTTTTGAATATTCATCGCATCGCGAGACGCATGGAGTGTGTACTTTAAAATATGACGGTCATTATAAACTGGTAGCAAATCCATAAACTCCTGTACTGGTAAGTCGTTTTCTTGATTCAAAAAACCAGTTGACTTTTAGGCAGTTTGGTGTATTATTCAGTATGGAAGAGCGGCTGAACAAACTTAAAAGAATAAGGGAATTACAGATTAATCCATATCCTTATAGGTTTGATAGAACCCATAATTTTGCTGAAATCAAAGAGAAATTTGAAGAACTTTCACAAAATCAAACCATAGTGAAAACCGCAGGCAGGATCGTTGCGATAAGAGGACATGGCAAAACCATATTTGCTACGCTCAACGATGAGTTAGAAAACATCCAGATTTACCTGCGGCAGACAGATCTTGGAGAAAATTTTACACTCTTTGAAAACTTTGATATTGGTGATTTTATTGGTGTGGAAGGTAAGGTCTTCAAAACAAATACAGGCGAGATAACGATACTGGTTGAGAAATTTATTCTTCTTACAAAATCCTTGAAACCACTTCCCGATAAATGGCATGGATTAGAAGACATAGAAATCAGATACAGGAAGAGATACCTTGACTTGATTGCGAATACGGTTGATTTCCGATGCAACGCTTGTGGCCATATATTTGCATGCATAGAAGTCGGTGAGATCAGGTGTCCGGCAATAAAGGATAAAACTACAAAGGAAAGATGTGGTTCTACAAATGTCACAAAAATATCAATGAGCCCGCGGGAAGTATTTAAAAAGCGAGCAAAAGTCATCTCCCTGCTCAGAGATTTTTTTGATAATCGTGGGTTTCTTGAAGTGGAAACACCGGTCCTGCAACCGATATATGGTGGCGCCTCGGCGCGGCCATTCAAGACCTTTCATAACGCCCTGGACCAGGAAATGTATCTGCGAATTGCTGACGAACTATATTTAAAGAGGTTAATTGTTGGTGGCTATGAGAAAGTCTGGGAGTTATGTAAAGATTTTCGTAATGAAGGATTAGACAGATTTCACAATCCTGAATTCACAATGATTGAGGCATACCAGGCATATACTGATTACTATGGAATAATGGAACTTATAGAGGATTTGCTTGAATATCTGGTCAAAAACCTTTTTTCAGATAATCACATATCGTTTCAGGAGAGAAGGATTGAGATTAAAAAGCCCTTCAAGAGGATACGATACATTGATGCCTTGAGTGAAACATTGGGTGTGGATATATTGGGAATATCTGAGAAAGAACTGGATGGACTGTGTGAAAGGAACGAGATAAAAACTGAAGGTCAGACAATAGGATATAAAATTGATAAACTCTTCAGCGAACTCATCCAGAAATCTCTGATAGAACCGACATTTGTGATGGACTATCCAAAGGTCATATCTCCGCTGGCAAAGGAGCACCGCGAAAATAATCTGTTGGTTGAACGTTTTGAATTGATAATCTTTGGTCTGGAAGTTGCCAATGCATTTTCAGAGTTGAATGACCCACTTGAGCAGCGAAAAAGATTTGAGCGACAGCTTGCTCAAAAAGAAGAAGGGATTGGTGAGGTTGATGAGGATTTTATTGAGGCATTAGAATATGGTATGCCACCAACAGGTGGATTAGGTATTGGTGTTGACCGATTGTGTATGATACTTTTAAACCAGCCTTCAATAAGAGATGTCATTTTGTTCCCGCAGATGAGAAAAGAAGATGCTCATTGAACTTTTTGTCGCCCGAAGATATTTACGTTCCCGCACAAAGAGATTTTTTTCTCTTTCTGCAGCAATTGCAATTGGTGGGATTTTTGTTGGGGTAAGTGCATTGCTCATTACCCTTTCTATAATGAATGGCTTTCAAAACGAATTGAGACGCAGAATACTTGGTGGTACTCCCCACATTGTTGTTCGTCGTTTTTTTAATGAACCAATGGAAGACTACCAGGAAGTTATGAATAAATTGGAAGGGTTGCATTTTATCAGGGCGAAGGCACCTTTTATCCTTACAAAATCTCTGATAAGAAACAGAAAAAATGCGGATGGTGTCGTTATCCGGGGTGTTGATGGAGAATTGGAGAAGAAGATAACTGAAGTGAACGAACATATTCTTGATGGTGCATTTGATCTTGAAAATGGTTGTGTAATTGGTATTGAACTGGCGCGGAATCTGAAGGCGGCAGTCGGGGATACACTTGTTATAACATCGCCGTTCACGGAACAGATTGGTTTATTACCTCGTTCAAAAAGACTGATACTAAAAGGGATTTTTGATCTGGGTGTCTATGATTACAACGCGACTATTGTTTATATGAACCTAAAAGATGTTCAAACACTTTTTGAAATTGGAAATGCAGTGAGTGCTATAGAAATAAAAGTTGAAGATGTTTACAAGACACCTACCTATTCAAAGATTATTGAAGAACGAATTGGTTATCCATATCGGGTGCAGGATTGGATAGAATCAAATCATTCAGTATTTGCTGCATTAAAATTAGAAAAGAGTGTAACATTCATTGTCTTGACTTTGATAATAATTGTTGCAGGATTCAATATTGTTGGTACCCTGATTAACATTGTCAAAAAGAAAACAAAAGAGATTGGCATTCTTCGTTCTTATGGTTTTACTACAAAACAAATTATGTGTATTTTTATCTATGTTGGAAGTATTATGGGGATTGTTGGCACCGCTTTAGGCATAGTGTTTTCCTTCATTGCGTGTCTACTCTTGAACAAATACCAATTTGTGAACCTGCCCGGTGATGTGTATTTTATTCAAACACTGCCCGTGGAAATGTCAGTAAATGATTTTGTTTCTGTCGCGATTGCAGCAATTTTAGTCAGTTTCCTCGCAACAATATACCCGGCATCTCGGGCAGCGAAACTGGTAACAGTAGAGGCACTGCGTAATGAGTAAGATATTGATTGCGGAAAATCTTGAAAAAGCCTATTTTCTAAGAAATGAGACAATCAATGTATTGCGCGGTATTGACCTCAATGTGGAAAAGGGTATGTTTGTAGTTATCTTTGGACCTTCAGGAAGCGGTAAATCAACCTTACTAAACATCCTGGGTAGTCTTGACCGTCCCACAAAAGGAAGGGTTTTGCTGAATGACGTTGATTTATTCACGAAGGATGATAGAACTCTTTCCCGTATCAGAAATAGAAACATTGGATTTGTATTTCAGTTCCATCATCTTTTACCAGAATTTACAGCTTTAGAGAATGTAATATTACCGGCACTTCTGGATGGAAAAAACAAGCAAAAGATCAGTGAACACGCACTTGAAATTCTTGAAAAATTGGATATTGCGGACAAGAGAAGCAGATTACCTGATGAGTTGTCTGGTGGTGAAAGACAAAGGGTGGCAATTGCACGGGCATTGATAAACAATCCTTTATTGATTCTTGCTGATGAACCTACAGGCAATCTTGATTATGAAAATACGAATAAACTAATGGATATGTTTGATCATCTAAAAAATGAACAGAGGAGCATAATCCTTGTTACTCATTCTCTTGATATTGCAAAATTAGGTGATGTTGTGTACAATTTAAAGGAAGGAAGGTTATATGCTCTGTGATGATTGCAAGAAAAAACCCGCCAGTATTTATTATAAGGATGTTTCTGGTGGTCAAATAAAAGAACTTCATCTTTGTGAGGATTGTGCAAGAAAAAAGGGTTTGTTGATTGATAAGAAATTATCACCTGTGGAAGTACTCCAAAAAATGTTGAAAAATACGAGCCATGATGATGATAAGGTGATCTGTCCGGTTTGTTTCCTTAGTCTTTCAGAATTCAAAAAGATAGGAAGGTTTGGTTGTAGCAATTGCCTTTTGGTTTTTGTGCCATATATAAAAACTCTGATCAAAGAAGTCCAGGAGAGTGAGAAGCATATTGGCAGAAAGGCAAAATCAGGAGGCAGGAGGGCGATTGAAGTTTTTAAACTACGCGAAGAATTGCGACGTGCCCTGGAAAAAGAGGCGTATGAGGATGCTGCTCAGATAAGGGATAAACTAAAGACCCTGGGCGTGGAAAATGTTTGATAACATCAAGTGGTTGATTTCACCTGAATTCAGACAGCAGTGCGAAGAGTCCGAGATAATCGTCTCTACGAGAGTAAGAATAGCAAGGAATATTGAGGGGATACCATTTGAAATAAAAATGAAGCAAGCAGATGCAGAAAAACTTGTTCAGGTTGTGAAATCAGCAATAGAAATGAATCTCAAGGGTAAATATCTTTTTTTACAAAAGGTCAAAGGGCTGGAGCGGGAATCCCTTTTTGAATCCCATTTGATTTCATCAGCGATAATCAGAAAGGAACAACCAACAGGGGTCTTTATCAGCGAAAAAGGGAATATCACAGTAATGGTAAATGAGGAAGACCATTTGAGAATTCAGGGTTTATCCTGTGGTTTGAATTTAACTAATCTTGCCAGTGAGGTCTATGAGGTTGAAGAGATACTTGGTCAAGAACTTGGTTATGCATTCAATGAAGACTACGGTTTTATTACTTCCTGTCCAACAAATCTTGGAACTGGACTGAGGGCATCTGTATTATTTCATTTGCCCGGCTTGGTTTACACAAATGAAATTGATAAGATCATAAAAAGTACAATTAACCTTGGTATGACTGTGCGGGGTTTGTACGGTGAAGGGAGTGAGATAAAGGGTAATTTATTTCAAATCTCTAACCAGCATACCCTGGGATTCAAAGAGGATGAACTGGTAGAGAAAATGAACAAATTTGCGCGAATGCTCATTGATGTTGAGAAAAAAGCGCGGGATGTGATAATGAGCAGGGCAAAAAATGAACTTGAAGATAAGGTTTATCGGAGTCTGGCAATACTCTGTTCAGCAAGGATGATGAGCAGTGATGAGGTTTTGAATCTTATTTCAGCAGTAAGATTGGGTATTGGATTGGGAATTGTAAAAGATATTGATGTAAGTGTTCTTAATGAAATAATGCTGATAGCAAGACCAGGAAATATTCAGTTGTACTACGGTGAAATATTTGAAGAACAAGAAAGGGATGCAAAAAGGGCAGAGTATATTCGTAACAGGTTGACAAAGAAAGATAATTGACAAATTGCAACATTTTTTCAGCAGGCAGAAGAATGTTGCAAAATAACATAATTGCACAATTTTTGTGCCAATATTCACAAATTTTAGCCATTTCTTATAAAATCCATTGAAATATCGTATGTTTTTTCTGGCACATTTTTTGCACTCTTTATTCTCAGAAAGGAGACCATAATGAGAAATATGATACTAATCTGTATCCTTATCTCAAGCACAGGAATTGCAGGCAGGAAAAATTTGAATGTTGAGGTCGTGCCCAAAGAAAAGCAGGATGAAGTATTGGTAAGAGGACCGGTTGAAAATGGTATTTTTGGTGGTTTAGTAGTGAAGTTTAGCGAAATGAACCAGGAATTCGCTTGTCTTATTGGTGGTAGAGGTGGTTTTATTTTCAATCATGTGTTTGCTGTTGGTGGTGGTGGGTATGGATTGGCAAATCCGATGACTGTGCACACTGACTATCCCCTACGGAATTATACGATGGATTTTGGATATGGCGGTTTGATTCTTGAGTTGGTCTTTGGTTCTAGAAAACTTGTTCACTTTGGTGTTAATACGCTTATTGGTGGTGGAAGTTTATGTTATAGAACCGCTTACTACGAATCCTGGTATGATGATGCTTTTTTCGTTTTTGAACCATCTGCAGAAATGACATTGAATATTACCAGGTGTTTTCGTATTGATATCGGTGGTTCATATCGCTACATTAATGGAACTGATCTTGATGGAGTGAGCGATAAGGGATTGAGCGGTGGAGCAGGTCATATAACATTCAAATTCGGAAGATTCTGATATTGCGCAGATAAAAATACGATTTATTCATCTTACCATATCCTGTATATTTACATATGCACATATTTAAATATGTACAATTGTGCATATATCTATATAATATTCAACTTATCCTTCATTGCTTCTTTTCTAAGGGGGGAACATAACCGCCAAACGAAGCCATCACTTTGAAAAGAATATGATTTCTCAACTACTGATGCAATGCTTCGTATATTATACGGGCAACCTTTTTGCCAATCCCCAGAACTTTTGCAATATCTTCTTCACCTGCTTTTTTTATCCCATCTACACTTCCAAAATGTTTGAGCAGGATTATTTTTCTTTTTTTACCAATTCCAGGAATATTATCAAGTAAAGATTTGGTGAGTCCTCTTGCCCTGACCTTTCTATGGTAAGTTATGGCAAATCTGTGTGCTTCATCACGGATTCTTTTTAATAAAATAACACTTCTTGAAAGGGAAGGTAAAGAAACAACCCTGGCGTCAGGATAATACAATTGGTCACTCCTCTTGGCAATCGCAAATACCGGAATGGGTAGTTCAATCTGTTTAATTACTTCCCGTGCTGCATTTTGTTGTGCCTTTCCACCATCAATCAATAATATGTCAGGCATCTGATCATTAGATTTTATGTCATCAAGCCGTCTTGAAACTATCTCCTTTATCATTGCAAAATCATTCTGTCCTTTTACCCTTTTTATCCGGTAATGGCGATATAATTTTTTGTGTGGTTTTCCATCGTAGAATGCTACAGATGAACCAACCGCAAATTTCTCTTTCAAATTTGACACATCAAATGCCTCAATCCATCTTGGTGGTTTTTCCAGATGGAGGATATTCTGTAATTCAATGATTGGAGTCGGTGTTTTCTTTGAAATCACAACACCCGCAAGTTCTACCTCAGCATTTTTTTCTGCCCATTCAAGAAGATTTTTCAACTCTGATTTAGATGGAATCACAAATTTTATCTGGACACCCTTCTCTTCAAACCATCTCTTCTGGATTTCCCAATCATTCGGTTCTTTTGCAACGATTATTTCTTCAGGAAGGAAAGAGATATGGGTATAAATAAGCCGGATAAATGCCGAGATAATATTTTCATCAGTTTCATCTTTGGAAATCTTCAGATGGTATCTCTCTTTTGATATCAATCGGTCTTCCCTGATTCTAAAAAGACAGGCAGTGGAGTGGATACCGCTTCGGGCAAATCCAATCACATCGCGATTCACACCATCATTGGTGACGATCTGCTGGCGCTGGGTTATCCTTCTTATTGCAAATAATTCATCCCTTAAAATCTTTGCCGCCTCAAAATTCTCTTTTTTTGCATAATCCCACATCCGCTCTTCAATTGCCTTTGTAAGCTCATCAGATTCACCCTTTAGAAATTTTATTGCCTTTTTTACGAGGTTTTGATATTCTTCTTTAGATATTTTTCGCACACAGGGTGCACTACATCTACCGATATGTGCAGAAAGACAGGGACGGGCAAGGGGTTTTGTAAAATCCTTATTACAGGAGGCGAGTTTAAATATTTTGCATAATGCATCCCTTGTTTGTCTGAGGGCACGGGCACTTGTATAAGGACCAAATATGAGTGAACCATCCTGTTTTAAATTTCTTGTAAAAAATATCCTTGGAAATTCTTCCTGGACAGTGATTTTCAAATAAGGAAATTTTTTGTCATCTTTTAAGCGGATATTATATTTTGGCTTGTGGAGTTTTATCAAAGATTCTTCAAGGGTCAATGCCTCGGTATCAGAATTTGTGATTATTATATCAATATCAGAAGAATTTGCTATTATTTTATTTATCCTTGGGTCAGGATTTTTCAGATATGAATTGAGACGATTTTTTAAATTGCTCGCCTTACCAATATATAATGGTTTATTTTTTTGACTTTTGAATATATAAACACCAGGTGTTGATGGAGCCTGGTTGATTTCTTGTCTTATAGCATTTTCCATATCAAATCAAGTGCAGGCAGAAATAAGGTTTAGAGGGTCATCGTTCATTAAGATAACTGCAGGTTGCTATTTATGCACTGACAACCATTATATCATCAAACAAAATTGCCGGGATTGCCTTTCCTGCCATATATGTTGGATGGAGTTTGTTTTCAATCTCAACAACATTCTTCATCACATCATAGATATTGCCAGCAATCATCGTATTTTTTGCCCGACCGAGAATTTCGCCATTCTCAACATATAAACAGGGGTCAATTCCAATTGAAAAATCGCCATTGGGAATATTGCCGCTGTGGGCACCAAGGACACCTGCAACAATTACACCTTTATCCATAGAGCGAATAATCTCCTGGAGACTCTTTTCGCCTGGTTCTATGATAAGGTGTTCAAGTGCCGGAATCGGCTTGAGTGCTGCATATTCACCACCCCACATCGCACCTTTATATCCATTACCGGTTGATGCCACACCCATTTTATCTGCATAAAAAAGGTCATAATAGAAATTTTTTAGCACACCTTTTTCAACAATCATCAGTTTTTTTGTTGGCGATGCTTCATCATCAAATGCTCGGGCAAAAGGATAGTTTTCATTATGCGGGTCTTCATATATGGTCAATTTCTCACTGAAGATTTTCTCACCAATCTTATTTATCAATGGCGATTTTTTATAGTATATATTGCCTCCTGATGTTCCACTTTGTAGACGCCAGAGCAGTGCATAAAGGGTTGTAGGCAAAAATAAAACCTTCATTTTACCACTCT
Source organism: bacterium (assembly GCA_049700315.1). Taxonomy (GTDB): domain Bacteria; phylum Hydrothermota; class Tepidihabitantia; order SM23-42; family JAOAFX01; genus JAOAFX01. Next base: position 3,617 of record JBNAVN010000002.1, on the reverse strand, counting down.
GTATTTTCCTTTCGGTCAATGCCTTCTGATACATTTCAATCATATTGTTTAAATCTACTTCTGAGGTGGGCGTAAAATTTTTGTTTCGGCATAGATAGTACAAACCACCTGCAGTATTGGGAAATACTACATCACAGACTAACATATATGTGGAGAAAACCTCTGATAGTTCAGAATTGTTGGTATTCATTATCTGGATTTTTTCAGTTCCATAGATAATACGGACATCTATTTTTGTATCTAATTTTTCTTTAAGTGTCTTAATTATCTTTTTGCATTCTTCTACCACTACCTTATTCGTAACATTTTCTATTCCCGGGTCATAATTTTTTAATTTGCTTTTATTTTTATTTTCAGGAAATCTCAGATTTGTCTTTGTTTCGGCTTTTAATGAGCTCAATGCACCTTCTAACAATAATTCGGGATTGTTAAGATTCTTTGTATAGGCAAAACCAATGTTGTGGTCTTTGATTATCCTTAGTGAGTAGCCGGATTGAATCTTCCCTTCAAGTTCGGTCAATTTTCCATTTTGAAAATCAATCACATTCAAAATTGTTTCATAATGATAAATTTCAGCCTGGTCCACTTTTGTTTTTATCTTTGACAGGAATTCTTTCATTATACACCTCCGATCACCGCATTTTTAATAATGATGTGTGGTGCACCATAACAGGAACGGATATTCATCTGTCCTTTACCACAGCCACCAACCTCACCAAGCTTTAAATCATTGCCGATTGCCTGAATGTTGTTCAATGCTGCATAGAGATTACCCGAGATGTTTATATCTCTAATCATATCTGTAATTCTGCCATTTTTTACAATGTATCCATACTGGGCAGCAAATGTAAAGTTTTCACCACTTGTCTGCCCACCCATTGCATCACAGAGATAAAGGCCATCTCCCAGTATTTCTAGTAATTCTTCAAATGATTTATCAGCAGGCTGGATAAATATTGTCCCCATACGGATTATTGGTGGATAACGATAATCTTCCGCAACGCAATGGCCATTAGGAGTCTCATTGAATGCGGTTGCAGTGCGTCGGGAATGGAGTCTGCCAACCAAAACACCGTCTTTCAACAAGTGGACTGGCTTTACCATAACCCCTTCATCATCATATTTATAAAATCCTAACTGATCAGGAACTGTTGGGTCATCAACGATATTCAATATATCAACCCCGAGCTTTGCACCGATTTGCATCTTCGCCCGCATTGTGGGATTATTTTCAATCAAATCTGCCTCTGAGAAATGTCCGAATGCTTCATGGGTGAATACTCCAGCGAGATTTTGATTCAGTATCACATTATAAACACCTGCCTTTACCGGTGTAGCATTCAACAACCTGCTGGCAATCTCTGATTTTTTTATAAATTGCTCTTCACGATTTCTCAAAACACCAAACCCGTTGCTCCCACCAATGCCGACACGGACAGTCTGGATTAATTTTCCATTACTACTTATTATAGAACCATTAATACGGGTAGTAACGAGTTTTTCCAATATTTCAGTTCCCTCGGTATTTACAAAACATTTCTCTCTTATCACTTCACTATAACCGATATCAGTGTGTATAATTCCCGGTATTTTATATGGTATCTCATTATAATATCGTGTGAGTTCTATCTTTTCTTCAACAGGAATTTTTTCCGGGTCTTCTTTGAGTTCAGGTATAAACTTGTCTTTTACAACAGGTACTGATGCAAATTCAACCGGTATGCAGTTATTTTGAGCCATAATCTCTGCATTTGACAGTGCTGTTTTCATAGCCTTTTCAAAGTCCTGTTCTTTTGTAAATGTTGTTGTCGCAAGTGATTTATCTTTGATAACTCTCAGGACAAAACCATCGGCTGGGCAGGAACTGACCTCAGTGATTTCCCGGCCTGAAAAAATGATTTTTGTCTCGGTCTTAATTTCGTATCTTAAATCTGCATAATTTGCATTTATTTTTGAAAGTAAGGATTTTAATTTTTCTATCATTTTTTTATCCTTTCACCACACCCAATGGTCTCATACGTGCAACTTTTTTTGATATCCCGGCGCCCACAACTGCATCAATCACCATATCAATATCTTTATACGCCTCAGGAACCTCTTCTCTCAAGACCTCATTTGATGCACAGAGAACATATATCCCTTTTGCTTCAAGTTCTTTATCAATCCTTCTTCCTCTTGTCACATCAAGTGCCTTTGTCCTTGATAAAAGCCTTCCTGCACCATGACAGGTTGAACCAAATGTTTCTCTCATTGCCTGTTCAGTTCCCAACAAGAGATATGAATGTGAACCCATATCTCCAGGGATCAAAACAGGCTGTCCTATCTTTTTATAAATTTCTGGAATATCTTTATGCCCAGCTGAGAATGCCCTTGTTGCACCCTTGCGATGGACACATAACTTTCTTGTCTCTCCATCTATTTTATGTTCCTCAAACTTGGCAATGTTGTGGGCGACATCATAGATCAATTCCATTCCAAGTTCCTCTGCCTTTTTACCGAGGACTTTTTCAAATGCCTCTCTGATCCAGTGCATTATACACTGGCGATTTGCCCAGGCATAATTTGCAGCACAGGCCATCTGCTCAAAATATGACTTTCCTTCGGGTGATTCAATCGGTGCACAGGCAAGCTGGCGATCAGGAATATTAATTCCATATTTTCTTACAGCATTGCCCAGGGTTTTTACATTGTCATCACAGATTTGATAACCAAGACCCCTTGAACCGGTGTGAATCATTACAGTTATCTGTCCGACCTCATATATTCCCATTATCTTTGCTGATTCAGGGTCATATATATCTTCAACAATTTGTATCTCAAGAAAGTGATTCCCTGCACCGAGCGTGCCTAATTGGGGCCTTCCTCTTTCAATCGCCCTTTTTGAAACCCTTTCTGGATTTGCACCTTTGAGCATACCATTCTCTTCTATCTTCTCAATATCTCTTTTCCAGCCGTATCCTTTTTTTAATGCCCATTGTGCACCATAGAGCATCACTTCTTTTACTTCTCGGTCATCAATCCTGATCTTTCCGGTTGAACCAACTCCTGAAGGCACATTTTCAAAGATTGCCCTGACAAGTTCTTTTAGTTTATTTTTAATCTCTTCATATTTTAAATTTGTTCTTAAAAGTCTTACTCCACAATTTATATCATAACCAACACCGCCTGGTGAGATAATGCCTTCTTTTAAATCAAATCCTGCAACCCCACCGATTGCAAATCCATATCCCCAGTGGATGTCAGGCATTGCAAGTGAAAATCCCACAATGCCCGGCAAAGTCGCCACATTTGCAACCTGTTCCGGTGCCTGGTCTTCCTTTATCTTTTCCAGCATACGGGCTGATGCATAGATAATCCCATCAGTCCTCATCCCTGATTTATAAGTCCTTGGAATTTTATAACGATATTCATCTAATTTTGTCAAATCTCCTTGCCACGCCATGATGACCTCCTTATTGCAAACTTTGAAATAAAGACCATTCTATTCGTTTTGTTGCCCATTGTTTTACTATCTATTTTATCCTAATTACAACATATGTCAATGGCTTGAGGATTCTACAGGTCCGTCTTTCATCAAAATAAAATCTTACCCAAATAAAATTGATCTTTTCGGGAGA
>JBNAVN010000001.1:0-98757 GCA_049700315.1 bacterium | reverse complement strand
GATTCTACGGATGACCCCTGTCATGGTGTTCAGCAGTTGTCGTTTTTCAATGGGTTTTATGACCAGCATATGTATTATCCGTTATTATTTTTTGATGGTTCAACTGGGGAATTATTGAGTGTCCGTTTGCGGCCGGGCAATGCTCATGGTTCGTATCGTATGACGGTAGATTTAAAGCGGATTGTTAAAGAGCTCCAGCGCCGTTTGGATACCAAGCAGATTATTTTTTGCAGTGATGCGGCGGGTGCGGTGCCGGGTGTATATCTGGTGGCTGAAGATTTGGGGATTGATTATCTTATTGGTTTGCCGGCCAATAGTGTGCTCAAGCGTCGGGTGGCGTGGTTAGTCAGCCGTGCCCGGCAGAGGTATAAGCGAATGGGTAAGGTGGTGAGATATTATACCAGTTTTTGGTATCGGGCAAGGTCCTGGTATAAAAGGCGTCGGGTTTTGGCGAAGGTTGAGTATAATGAGAAGGGGTTGAACCTACGTTTTGTGGTGACATCCTTTAGTAGGGGTGAGGCGGAGGGGCTTTTTGATCTTTATGAGGATCGTGGGGAGAGTGAGAATTGGATTAAGGAGTTTAAGAATGGTTTGCGTGCGGATCGGCTTAGTTGTCATGGTTATGTGGCGAATGCTTTTCGATTATTGTTGCATAGTCTGGCTTATGTTTTAGTTTCTAACTTTCGGGCGGATATGCTTAAAAGAACGGTTTTGGCCAGTGCCACAATTGAGACGATTCGGTTAAAACTGATCAAGGTTGGTGCTTTGGTAAAAGAGACGGTGCGGCGGATTTGGTTTTGTCTTGCTTCGGGTTGGCCATTTCGGCCAATATTTATTCAGGTCTGCAAAAATCTTTGTTTTAACACCAGTTAAAGTCTAATTCTTCAATTTGCTACATTACTATTTTCCTTAAAATTTCTCTTTAGTAGGAGAGGTCTATTCAAATTTTGCAAAATACTACATTTTTAACATAAATATAAGTTAAATTTTCAACTGTTTCAATTTTATCTTTTCAAAATTGACTGAAGGACATTCACAAATAGGAAAAATTTCTATTTTCAAATTCAATATGAATAATGCGGGTTAGACAGGGAATTTCAATCGTCCAGATAAATCTGGACGCTACATTTTTGGGAAAAACTTACTTTTACTTAAAAAGAAGGAATGCAAATCTTCTTTGAAAAGTTTCAATAATAAATTTTAAGACGCTTGACTTCATAAAATACCCTACCCCCACTTACGAAGTGGGGGTAAAAAGTTATGAAATTCCAGAACTTATCACCATTCTTTTTCAGCCTATCCCCCACTTCGTAAGTGGGGTTAAAAACGTTCCCCTGAATATCTTAAAATTCAGTGCGTAGGATTTTTATTTCCAACATTAGATGATACTATCAAATTCCGCTTATTTATCTTCAGCGTTTATTCTCAAAAACCAGCGCAGGAGCCATTCCTGGGCAAATTTTCTATTGTCACAAAAGATAATCTGTATCTCGGGAAAACGAACCGCAAGGTCAGAGAGGATTTCTGCAATATATGAGGCGCGGTATGGTCTTATCTTTTTGGGATTTAAAAAGTCGCTATATGGGGATTCAAGAATCAATGCCTTGTAGGGATATGTAATAAGTTCATTAAGAGTTGCCTTCAATGAGTCATAGGTGCCAACTTGATTCAAAAAATTATCAAGGCTCTTTCTCTCAGCGACGGCAACGATTCTTCCATCTTTTATTAAGGCGTAATCGCCAACCGGAAGGTTTTCCCTTTTGGTCTGGACATACCCAAATTTATAGGGATAGTGTTCGCGTTTGTCAATTACTATTTCAATTGAAACATCTTCCTTCACTTTTGGCACATACGCTCCGGGTCTTCTTATTGCCTCCGAAGACTGGGTTATCCAGAAGACCTGTTCATAAAATTCCCCGGGCCTTTTCTTGTATTCCCTTTTTATAAACACAAACCAGCATCGGCGCTTTATCTTCCTATTTAACACAATAACAAGCCTTCTTCCATAATGATGGGCAGTAATTATATTACACTCCTCTATTGGCTCTTCCGGAGGTAAACTTAAAGAAGGACAGTCTTCAAGTCTGTGACAGAAGATCTTTTTCCCTGGTCCGGGCCAACGTTCCTGAACATTAAGGCATAAAAAATTATCTGGAGCAATCTCAATATAGAGGCGATAGGGGAATTTTTCATCTTCCTGTTTGTACATTATCCATTTTAGGGGCTGATTATCCATCTCTTCTAAAGACCTCCTCACAATCTGGTTTCCATGCTAGTTCAACTATCCACAAAGATTCAAGTGGTATTTCGCCTCTATTCTCAATAAACTGCATTGAATTAGGGAGAATGTAAATTTTATCACCAGAATTTACATTGTTTGTTTCCTTGTTGCTATACATAATACCTTTTCTCTCTAATATAAGATATACTTCAGTATATTTTAGCTGGTGCTTCAATGTCTTTTGCTTTGGTTCTACCCTTTCATAGGCGAGGGTATAGTTTAACTTACTTCTTTCCTTTTTAGGATCAAGAAATTCCCTCAATTTTGAATTATCTCCTCCACTGAATCCGGAGCAGCGTTTCAGACTTTTAGTCTTCATATAAATTATTTTATCACAAAATTTACACAAGTCAAGACTCTGAGTATGCAGGGATCTTCTGTCTTTCATCAAAGTAAAATTTTACTCAAATAAAATTGATCTTTTCAAATGGTAGTGATCAAATTTCTACATTCTACAACAGACAATAGGCCAAATACAAAACCTTCCAGTCCTTCTTCCAAAATTTTTTTACATTTCGCGAAATGTCTTAGTTGAGATTCTGGCTTTCCATAAAATCCTTACGGATTTATTCCCCCTTTGTTCAATTGAGTGGATATGGAATGAAGTTATAAGTTTAGGAAGTTTGTATTTAATTTAAATCAATAAAAATAGAGTTTTGATTTTACCAAATAACTTTTATTAGTCCAGAATCTCGCATTTCTCTATCACAAGTAAGAACCATAATTTCTTCTTTAAGCGTTTTGCTAAACACAATCGCTGTAGCACAGATAATGCCATCGTGTATATCTAATTGTGTAGGAAGTGCATTGACAACATCTTCATTCAACGGAAAAATTATACACCTTTCATCCTCATCAATTGCTGTTTTAATTTTTTCAAAAGAAATGGGAATTTTTTCCTTGTAGTGCAGGTATTTTAATTCAGCCAAAACGATTGTAGGAATAATTATCCGAATTCCTTGCTTTCGGAGAATGTTTTCAACTTTCTTACTTAATTGTTTGCTGGCAGTTAGAAACCAGACTAATACATGAGTGTCAACGAGATATGTCTTCAGCGGTCACAATTTTGAGGGCAATTTTATTTCCAACTCTTTTATTTCGTTGTATGAGAAATCACCAAGCTCTTTCCAGATGCCATATAAACTGGCCAGTTTATTATTTTTTTTCTTTTTTTTGTTTTTAGGCATCAATTCCTTTAACTGTGACTCCAGAATTTTAAGTTCCATTTCCAGCGCAAGAATTTTTTTTATAATATAATTTCACTCATATATTCTCCTTACGACATAATTATTCTATACAAAAAGCAGAGAAGTCAAGTGTATGATAAAAATCAGTAGATTATTTTGGTTAGTTTAGGAAAAAGTTTAGAGGTAGGAAAAAGGGGACAGGCGCATTTTTGAGTTAAATCCATCTGGATGATTATAACTGAGATTATGGAATGGATTTGAAAAAAACGAAAAAAGGCATTTCGTATTGCGAATTTCGGATTGTGGATTTGAAAGGCGAAATTATGGAATTAATTCAGAATGAAGGAATTTTTCCATTCGTTAATTCGGCAATTGCCGAATTGATAAATTGACAGAATAAGTGCTACATTTTGATAATTAGTGATATAAGATGATGGGGTTTACATCAGATCAGGGGCAGAGCCGGGATTTATTAATAAGTTTTTTGATATTACTTTTTTAATTCAATTATCTTTTCCTTAAACTGGTTGCTGGGAGTTTTGCGGTATAGCCGGCGAAAAAGGGTAAGCGCGGTTTTTCGGTGCGTCTGGGCATTGGTTATTTTGAAAAGTTCATAATGTAAGAGAGATCGCTCGTTATCGCCGGCATATTCCTTAAGCAGTCCGTTTAATTCCCTCAAACCACGCTCTTTGTTTTTGGAGAGGAGTATCTTTGCATGTAAAAGCCGGCCGAGAAATATGACATTGTCGCTTTTCATTTTGCCGGCGATGAGCAGGGCTTCATGGTTAAGTTTCCGGGCGGTAGTTGGTTTACGCAGGTGATAGCAGACCTCTGCCTGATTATGCAGCCATTCGCACAGAAAATAATATTTTTTCAATTTTCTACCTATTTTGATTGCCTGGTCATAGAATTTTTGCGCTTTTGCAAATGAGCCCTGCATTTTGTAAAGATCGCCAATGTAGCCCAGGGCGCTCGCGGTTTCGTCTTTGTTGCCCATGCCCCGACAGATCATCAATTTCATCTTATAGCACTCAAACGCCCTGGAAAAATCGCCTTTTTCCGAGTAAACAATGCCAATGTTTCCCAGGGCATTGGCAATGCCCAACTTATCGTGCAACTCTTCGGAAATTGAAAGGTCTTTCAAGTAAAATTCAAGTGATTTATCATAATTGCCGATACTGAAGTAAACCATGCCAAGGTTTCCCAGCGTGATGCCGGTTCCTTGTTTGTCACCGATTTTTTGGGAAATCCGCAGGTCCTGGGTATAGCATTTTAACGCCCCATGATAATTTCCCTGATAATAATAGATCGTTCCCATGTTCAACAGATTGCCACCGATTGCAGCCTGATCATTCAGGCTTTGGGCAATCTTCATGGATTTTTGGTAAGCCCGGAGCGCCTGAGCGAACTCGCCCCAGTAGTAATGAACGGTGCCGATCTTCGTCACTGCGCGGCAGATTCCTTTCTGGTCGCGCAACCTGGTGAAAATTGTCAATTCCTGCGTAAAACATTGAAGTGCCTTATCATAATCCCCCCGATACAAATAGATCACCCCCAGATTATGAAGGGCATTGCCGATCTTCGGTCGGTTCCCAAAACGGGAATATATACGGTGCACCGCGCGCAAATAAGCCAGCGATTTCTGATAATCACCTTGCTTGAGCAAGAGCATGCCGATTTTGTCTTTGCATTCTGCTACGAATTGTTCGTTTTTTACTTTTTCCGCGGATTTTAAGTTATGATAATATATTTTTTTGGCCGATGACCAGTCACCGATCAATTCAAGAATTTCCGCCTTGCAGGAACAAAGTTTGAGTCGGAGATAATATCCCATTTCTTGAATATCGGCGAATTTCATATTTTTTGGGACACCGAGTTTGTTGAGCATTCGTTGAATGAGTTGCCTTTTCATAGCTAATTGGTTAAACAGCATCGTTGATAAAATTCATAAACCTTTATCAGATTATACATAATTTATATGCAAACGCAAGTAAATTATTTAAACCCTGGCACGCACCTTGTATACGAGTGAGGTCAGATCTAAATGCTATAACATTTATACCTAATTGGTTTGTTTATCCATTCTGTATGGATTAGGGATTTTGATTTCGTGCCAGTGATAAATTTCCATTCACTCTTATTTCAAAAGAACCATCTTTTTCATTATCTGCTCATCTTTTGTCCGTGCCATTATAAAATAGATTCCGGCAGGAATCTTCTCGCCTCTATTGTCCTGACAATTCCAGTGGATTTGATGGTTATTTATAACCGACCTTTGGCTTATGATGAATGATTTGATAAGAATCCCAGTGGGGTTATAAACAGAAACTTCAATATCCGAATTTTCTGAAGCGACCAAATGGAATGTAATATTATCGCTTGCTGGATTTGGGAAAGTTGTGAGAATCAATTGCTGGTCAGCAGGATTATGAATTTGCTCGGTTTCTGCAATACCTACATTATTCTTTATCCTCACACGCATGCTGTCTGCACGGCTATTGCCATATTCATCTGAAGCAACCACTTTTACCCAGTAGTATCCATCTGACACAGAAAATGTATTCCATCCCGCCAATGAGTCAGTTCCTTCAACTATTGTATCACCATCGGTATTAGTAAAAATGAAATATAACCGTCTATTAAGGGAATCGTAATTACAATTTGAATTGCAGGTAGCATCATCCTTATAAATTGTCCGCACCTGAGAGGATGAGTAGGCATCAAGTGATTCAGAAAATTGGAAACTTATTGTTGGTGGAATAACATAATTGAAAAATGTATCACGGATGGAGTATACAAGCTTATATGGTGCGCACCACCAAAGGCGATGATTTATTTTATCTTCAACCCGGCAGATAAAATCAACAGTGCCGTAGATACTGTCTGGATTTAGATATGTGCTCGTATTATTCAAGCATACCGCAAATCTGTATCCAGAGACTGCATTTGAGAAAACCGGGAATGTAGAATCATAGTCAGGAGTAAATTCGGTAAGTGGATTTTTAAAGAAACCACCATAAGAAGACAACTGGATACCTGAATTACGATTTTTTGAGAAATGATTATGATGAAAATTCGCAACCGTCCAGGTCACAACCCTTGCAATTGTATCACCTACATAAACTGTATCACCAACCTGCACTTGAATCTGGTCCATATGGTAATATTGGTAGCCCATACAGAATGCAGCACTGGCTGAATCGCCAACGCTTATACCGCGGTAAAGCGTTCCACTGTTCCATATTGCCTTCACATAACCGTATTTGATTGCGGTAGTGGGCCAGAGTGCCTGGGTCATAATATCATTACCATTATGGACATAAGGTCCGGTGCCGTAATGTTGATATAATCCCCATGAATTACCAATCGGATGGATCTGATTCTGTGGCGGGTGTGGCCAGTTTATGCCTTGCATTGCTATTCCTTCCAAAATCCTCATCAAGACCTGTAATGAATGTAATGTTATCTTTTGCAATATCAAAGGAGATGAAATTCCGTTCGGGTCTTTTCTCTTCATATCGCAGGATTAATCTCTGGTTACTCACACGATAGACAAAGAAATTCTTCCGATCAATAAAGCACAAAAGGTTGTTATCCGGAGAGAATTTTATCTGGCGGATGAATGGTGAAGAAATTGAAATTGTGCCACATTGTGCTCCATTGAAAAACAATACTATTTCTTCCTCTTTAGCAAGTGCAATGTATGAACCATCGTCAGAGACTGCGAGGGTATTACCTTTCCCAAGGTTGTATAATGGAGTACCATCTTTGTTAAATATTCGCAAACCATGCAATCCATCAAGAACACAATAAAAATTGCCATCGCTTGAAAATGCCCTCTGATTTAAAAAACCGATTTCCGCTGTATTATGTTCAACACCCTTTGCATCATAAAAATGGAGAACCCCCTGCCCGAAATGGGACCATCAAAATCTCCACCCACTACCCATCCGTTATCGCTTATATCAACAACTGTATGACTGAAATCATTCTTTGAGTAGACAGTCCTGTTGGAATTATCTTTGAGTGTAAACTGGTCAAATGGAACAAATTCTGAATTACCTGTTCCATAAGTGACGAGCGCATAATAATGACGATTTGGGAAGTATCTACTCTTGACTTTTTTTGAATTTTGATTAGAATTGTTTTCAGGAACAGGAGGTTTTATGAAAAAATATCTTGGTTTTGCACTATTGGGATTGTTGTTTGTGCTTATAAACTGTGTGAAAGAGCCGCTCGCCTGGTATGAGGATGTGGGTGTTGTTGAGATTGTCACGGATACTCTGGTCGTCACATTCCATGTGCCGGATACTGATACTGGTCCGGGCAATCCAGGTTGGAATCCCTGGGGAAGTGGTTCTGCATCTCAGGATTTATCTATAACTCTGAAAGAAAAAGCAAAGAAAGATGTAGCAATTTCAACATTGCGCTGGCAGTTTTATGATATAAATGGTAATCTTGTTGCCAATCGTTCTGAGAGCTATGTTCCACCAATTGAGATTGATGGTGGTAAAGAATACACATATACAGTTTCCATTATTGTTGATGAAGGTACTGCAGATGACCTTGATGATGCAGATGGAGCAAACAATGATTACAATGGTAGAGGAACCATCAAATTCATTGTGGAAGGCTATGATTTGATAAGGGGTGAAAACATCAATTGTATCTATTCTTATACACCGATTGAAGTAAGGAAGTAAATTTTATAAATGAGTAGGATTCAAAGGATAAAGGGGGTAATCTTATTTACCCCCTTTTTAATTATGCATCTTAGAAATTTTTTGGAGTGCAACAGCTTGCTGTTGCATATTATTTGAATCTGAAAATGCAAATAAAAATCTAACTTAACTTTTATGAAATTCAACGCAGTAATCTTTGATTTAGATGGCACACTCCTTGATACGATACAGGATATTGCTGATTCAATGAACGCAGTCCTTGTCAAAATGGGGTTTCCAACCTTTAAAACCAAAGACTATTTATATTTTGTAGGTGAAGGTATGGAAGTGCTATGCAGGAAGGTTATACCCCAGGAACATAGTAAATTAGAAATCATTGGTGAATGTGTGAGATTGATGAAAATAGAATACCAGAAAAACTGGTTGAATAATACGAAACCATATTTAGGGATACCTGAATTATTGATAGAATTAGAAAGAAGAAAGATAAAGATGGCAGTCCATTCAAATAAACCTGATGAATTTACGAAATTGTATATTCAAAAATTATTACCACAGATTAATTTTTCAGTTGTGATTGGAGCAAATTTAGGTTTTTGTAAAAAACCCTCACCGGACGGGGCATTACATATTGCCCATAAATTGGATATACCACCTGAACAGTTTATTTATCTTGGTGATTCTTGTATAGATATGCAAACCGGGATTTCTGCGGGGATGTATCCGGTAGGTGCACTCTGGGGATTCAGAACTGCAGAAGAACTTTTGAATGCCGGTGCAAAAAAATTGATAAAAAAACCAGAAGAATTGATAGAACTTTTTTGAGGAAATTCTACAAGCAAACCTGAAGGTTTGCCCTGCAATTATACAGATTATAATTTAATCCCCAATCTCTTAATCTTTCTAAAAAGTGTAGAACGGTCTATCCCTAAAATTTCTGCTGCTTTGCCCATATGTCCATTTGCCTGGTGTAACGCTGACAGGATATAATCTTTCTCCAGTTCTTCTTTTGCAACATCAATATTATACTGTATCCTTGAATCCTTTTTGATCTCATCAAGGATGGGTGCAATATCATTGGTATCAAGTTCGGTTTTCGGCAGGAGGATTGCAAGTTTTTCCATCAGGTATTTCAACTCACGCACATTGCCAGGCCAATGGTACAATTTCAAATACTGGATGGCGCTTCTGGTCAGTGATTTTATCGCACGATTATTTTCAATACAGGCATTTTTGAGGAAATGCTCGGCAAGCAATGGAATATCTGCAGTTCTCTCTCGCAAGGGTGGAATATGGATAGTCAAAACATTTATACGATGATACAGGTCTTCACGGAATTTTTTTTCTTTTATGAGTTGTAATAAATTTTGATTTGTTGCCGTAATGATTTTTACATCAATTTTTATCCTCGTTGTGCCACCAATACGCATTATCTCTTTATCTTCCATAGCACTTAAGACCTTGGACTGGGCTGAAAGTCCCATATCACCGATTTCATTCAAAAATATTGTTCCGTTATCAGCAAGCTCAAATTGCCCAAATTTTCGTTTAAATGCACCTGTGAATGCACCCTTTTCATAGCCGAATAATTCGCTTTCTATCAACTCCTTCGGTAGTGCAGCACAATTTACCTTGACAAATGGCTTACCTGCCCTTGGACTTTTTAAATGGATATTATGAGCAACAAGGTCTTTGCCGGTTCCAGATTCTCCTAAGATCAAAACCGTGCTATTTGTTGGCGCTGCCTTTTCTATTAAATTTACTACTCTCTTTATCCCTTCTGATTCTCCAATGATTTTGTATCCTTTTAGCATTTCTGATTTCAGGATTATGCCCTGCTTTTTAAATTCTGCTTTTTCCAAGATATTTTTTATTGTGACAAGGATTCGGTTTGTTTCCAGGGGTTTTTCAATAAAATCTTCTGCACCAGTTTTTAATGCCTCCACAGCGGTTGATACAGTTCCGAACGCGGAGATAATAATGACCGAAATGCCCGGATCAAAATCCTTTATTCGCTTGAGAAGAGTCAGACCATCAATGTCAGGCAATTTTATGTCAAGGAGCACGAGGTCAATTCTATTATTCTGAATCTTTTTCAACCCCTCGGTTCCATTTATTGCATAGTCCGCTTCATAGCCTTCGCCATCAAGGATGTCTTTGAGAATCTCGCAAATCTTGAGCTCATCATCAATGATCAATATTCTGAGTTTAGATTTCTCGTTTTTGGGTTTTGCGTCTGACGGACTGATTCTCATTTTTACACTTTCTGTAATGGTAGTGTTACAATTACTACTGTTCCAATGTCTTTTTTGCTTGTGATCTCAATTTTGCCATTGTGAATTTCCATAATCTTCTGGGCAATTACAAGACCAAGTCCGGTTCCATTCTTCTTGGTAGAAAAGAAAGGTTTGAAAAGATTTTTCGTCTCCTCCTCGGAAAACCCCTTGCCTGTATCCTCAAATCTGATTTCAACGAATTTTTGAATTATCAGATCACTTTTTTCAGTTTGAAATTTGACATTTTGAATTTGAGATTTATCATCATATCCGCTTCCGCTTATTTTTTCGTTTATCGCTTCAATGACTGCAGTGCGCACACTTAATAATCCCTTCCCCTTCATCGCCTCAATCGCATTCTCTATAATATTGGAAAAAGCAGTGGTAATCTGCCCCTCATCACATCTTACAAGCGGCAGATCAGGAGCAAAGGACCTTTTTATCTGTATTTCCCGGGGAAGTGTATCTTCATATTTTTTTAGAATTTCATTCAACAAACCATTGATATCAACAGGAGAAAATTTTGGTGTTTCCAATGATAATACCCGCATAAATCGGTCGGTTGTTTTTCTCAGTCGCTCCACCTCTTCCAATACTGATTTTGCATAACCATCAATGATTTCTGCCTTCTTGCCGAACTTTTCATGACATATTTGATACATTCTCTGCAGAGTCAGATTTATCGTAGAAAGTGGATTCTTTATCTCATGGGCAAGGCGCTGGGCAAAGCCTGACCAGGAGATCAATTCTTTTGCTATTTTCTCAGAAGTCTTATCAGCAATGATTAACAACTTTTCTTTTCCTACCACTGAAAAATAAACATTGAGATTTTTTTCATTGTATTGAACATCAATTGCTTTCTGTTCTTTTTTCTTTTCAATCAAATCTTTGACTTCTTTCGTTTCTGTAAATTTTATTAAATCATCTTTTGTCTCCCCGATGATCTTTCGGGTATTATTGTTATAATAAGTTATTTTATTAAACTGATTCAAAACAATCACACTTGCAGGTGATTCGTCAATAAATTTGTGTATTCTTCGTCTATAAACAATGTTTCTGTAAATCAAGAAAATTAAACTTAATGCAAGTAGTAAGATGACAATTGTAATAAAAAGACTGATTGGCAGTTTTTTCAATCGCAGAGTTTTATCAATACGATAGATCGTGAAAATGAACTCCTTCAATGATGAGACTGCAGTGATGATTCGGTAATTGTGTTTATCACGAGCAAGAAAACAGTAGACTATTCCTCCGCGGTTTGATGTGAAATCGCACAGCGTTTGTAATCTTTCATCAAGAATGACTAATCTACTGTCCTGGCAGGTCAACAAAATTTCTTTTCGGCCATCGCCATCAAGATCTTCCGCAAGCGAGACAGTAACCGGATTCCCAAAATTCTTTTCATTCAACATTTCCAGATTGCAGTCAAAGATTCTCATAATGCCGTCAGAGTTGCCAGTAATAATTTCCATTTTACCATCACGATTAAGGTCACAAACTGCCATTCCCAAAAAATCCCTACCAGTTTGGATATATTTTTCTAACTGGCCATCTTCGGCATTTAAGATCATCAATTGATTGACATAGTCTGATTCACTGATACCCCTGGATTCGCAAACCACAACTTTGTACTCTTTGCTGTTTCCAAATGCTCCTACGTAGATTTCTGCAGCCCCGACATCGTTATGAAGTTTTTTCTGCCACAATAGTTTTCCTTCAGAGTTCAGTGCGATAACCCAGGGATGGAGATCATCAAGCCCGTTCTCAAGAGCGCCATTGCTTGTCTGGTCTGTTCCGAAGAAAATCTCTTTCTTGCCATCATTGTCAATATCAATGCAATATGTACTTCCACACCACGAAGGATTGCATCCAATCCAGTAGTGCCAAAGTTCTCTGTTATTTTTGTAATCGTAAACAAAAATACCGCGGGGATAAAGATCAAACCCTGTATTTACTCGGCAAATGATTTCATTGAAGCCATCACCATTAATATCCGCGGAAATTGCACTGCGGATTGTTCCGTCGTATCCAGAAATACCTGTTTTTCTGATATCCTTACCAATGAATGCACGGTGATATCTGGTTTTTTCAAATACTGCCCTGAGCGAAACCGTATCACCACTTTTAACACACACAAATAGATTTGGTGGTAAAGTGTCATTAAGACGGAAAAAACCAAGAGGCGTTGCAATATTACCTTCAAGTGTGGAAAATTGTCTTGATACAAATCCATTTTGATCTTTGACAAATACATAGCATTTATTCCCCTCAATGATTTCATCAATGCCATCTTTATCATAATCGGATGCAATCATAAGTGTGGTTTCAATTTCATATAATGATTTCAGCCCCCAGTTGTAGTTTTCTGTAGCATATAAGAAAATAATGGGCGCAGAAATGAAAAAAATTAACCCGACAATGAGTTTCTGTCCTATTTTCGTATTATCAGTCATAGGTAGCTCTATATAAAGATTATAGTCATTTCTTTATTTGTGTCAATGAGGAGATTGTATGCAACGGATTATTGATTTTTTGTATAATACTACTTATGAATAAAAGAGAGTTTACTAATTACTGGATAAAGATGAGTGATAAAGATTATAAAGCAATGAATGACTTGTTTAAAAATGGTGATTATCATTGGACTTTATTTTATTGATGATGCAGTAATTAAAAAATTTAGGGGGCGGGGCAAAGCCCCGCCCCTTTCTTCCTTCTGTTCTTCCTGTCATTCTGAATTTATTTCAGAATCTAAATCCCTAAAAGACAGGACAGCCACCCCATTTATCTCACAACCACCATCTTTTTAGTATTTGTATAATCGCCCGCGGTCAGCCGATAGAAATAGACGCCATTGGGCAATCGCTTTTCTGAGACATTACGAATATCCCAGTTTACCTGATAATGTTAGAGTTTTAATTCTCGTTGTCACAGTTACTATGATTTTCAATAAATATTTGCGCATTTTATCCTCCTTTTGTGAGTGTTATTTACTCCTTTTTATATTTCCTAATCACCTTACAGTGTCCCGTACATATAGCAGGAGGAGTGGCTTATTCTATAATAATCAAGTGCATCCACGGAGAAGTCGTCCTCCCATTTCATTTCTTCATTCCACTTTTCTTTTCGGCAAGCAAGTAGAAGGAATACGCCAATAATTATTACCAAAGGCGGTTTATGAATCCGTCTGGACATTTTCTCTATTCTTTGCTTATGCCTATAGTTTAATTTGGGCATACACTGATGTTTGTGCGATGAATCGCACCGCTACATTCCACTTTTACGAAAAAGTGGAATGACACAGATGTTCCCAGGCATATCTGCAAACCCTGATTTTACTTGCAAACCTGAAGAGGCTGTGTCATAACCCATGTAGCGGGCGCATTTATGCGACAAAATTTTGAATTATGACACAGCCTCTAAAGGTTTGTCCTACATACCTTTCAAAAGATGATGATTAGAGTGTAATGACCCTGGCACCGTATTGGGCGAGCAAATCACGGCTGTGTTCATCAGAAGTAAAATATATAACCTGATTTCCCTCATCAACAAACTTTTTCAGTAATTCAACAAGACGACACCGCCTCTCCCAGTCCGCAAATATAAATGCATCATCAAGGATTAAAAAACATCCTTCAGGAAAGATTTTTCTTAAAGCAGAAAGTCTGAAGCACAATAATAACTGGTCTTTTGCACCACTTGATAATAAATTTATTGGATATTCGTTTCCATCTATATCAATGGCAATGAAATCCTGACTTTCTATCTTTACCATTTTGTATTTCTTTGATACAAAATAGAAATACTCACTCAGGCTACTCTCACCATATATCAAATTTTCAATGAAATTATCAAGTTCATTACTCATCTGATTTAATATCTCTTCTGCTTTTTTGACAGCCTCAAGTTCAAATGAATAATTCTTCAATCGGCTTTCAAGTTCAGCAATCTCATGGAGAATATTCTTTTCTCCTTCAATATTATACTGCCTCTTCTTAACTTCTTCAAACACCTTTATCTCAGACTGAATTTCATCAATTTTTTCTTTTATTTTCTTGAGTTCATTTTCTAACTCATCAGCATTATCAATGTTAACCTCTTTTAAAGGCGGCGGGACTTTTTTCTCATCAATCAACCTCTGCCATTTTGATTCATCTTTTTCATCTAAATATTTATTCAATTCAGCTCCAAGCCCTCTAATCTCTTTATCAATGGCATTCTTCTCTTCAATCTTTTCTTTCAATTGTTCAATCTCCGCACATCCAGTTTTTTTCCGTAATTCTTCAATCTCTTTCTCAATCGTTTCCGTCGTCATTGTCGTATCCAGACTATTTAGAAGTTCTTCTTTTGTCTCAATAACCGCATTGATTCTTATCTTTTCATCTTCAAGGTTTTGTATCTTTTTCTCAAGTTCATCAAAATTCTGTATTTCAGGTAACCTAACTTTTGCATCCAGAAGAATCTGCTCTTTGTTATATTTTTTTATTCTAATGCGTGACTTTTTAATAGCAACCAAAGTTATACTGATGATGCTTATAAGAAAAACAAGTAGTGGAATGAGTATTGAAAAATTAAGGTGAAAGCTCAAAATAAGGGTTATGAATCCAATTAAAAAAATCAGGATGGGATAGAAAAAATTCGGCTCTTTTTCTATTTCTTTATACAAAGCTAAACGGCTTTTAATATTCTGTCGCTCAATAAATTCAAGTTTCTTTGATATTTCGTCATATTCTTTTTTCAAATCCTGAATTTCTTTTTCTGTTTCTTCTTTTTCTCTTAATTGATTACCGATATTTTTTTTCTTAATCTCCAGTTCCTGCCATTTTGTGAGGTCTTGTTCAGAATACCTTTGATATAACATAAGACCATTTTTTTTGTCAATATAATCATTATAAGCCTTCTTTATATACTGATACAACCTGTACTTCTTATATTTCTCTATTTCCTGTAGCACCTCACTTAATTTATTATAAGTCTCATTCAATTTTTTTAATTCTTTTTTCTTATGTTCAATCTCACCAATTTCCAGAATATAATTTTTTAGTTGTGTCAAACGGTTATTTTCGCTTTCCAGCAATTTCTTCTTTTCTGATTTCCAATCATTCTGTTTTGGCTGATAGCCAATCCCTTCCCTTAATTTTTTTATCAGAACAGCAAAAGGAATCTGGGAACCAGTCTGGCTGAGCATCAATTTCAAACTATCCCAGAATTTGGTCTGAGAATCGCTCTTTTCGTATAATTCAGACTCTGAACCAGGGACATAAAGCAATGGTGCGATTTCTGCCCGCGGAAGGATGCTAAATTGCTTGCTCGCAGGCAGATTGATAATTTTTTTATCTTTTTCTAACTCAATGTTGATATTCTCTGGTTTACCATATCTTGTCCTTGTTTTAAATAAAACCGATGTCAATGCTTCAACGAGTGTGGTCTTTCCAGTCTCATTGTTACCAAATATTGCATTGAAATTTTCAGGTTCAAGGTGGAATTCTTTAATCGGTCCGTAATCTTTCAATTTAATTTTCTTTATCTTCATTTCAAAACCTCATCCATATATGGCAAAGTCAATTCAAGAATCTTCATTCTCAGTTCATCATCCAGATGGGATGTTCTTTCAATAAATCTCTGGACAAAATTATTTTTCAATAAACGGTCCCAGGAATGGATATTGTTGCAGTTTAAAGCAATGTCTTTGAAACCAACTTCAAATCTTTTGATTATCTGATTGATCTTATCTATAAATTCATTTTCACTGCCTGCAATATAACCTTTGATGTTGATCTCAGGCAAAATATTTTTTTCTGATAGATCACTAATCTCTTTTTCTATCCTGTTAACAACCTTTTCTTCATTACCCGGAAAGACGAAATAATTCAATTCCTGCCAGTATGGGGCAATATCAATATCAATTGGTGTTATATCAAGTTTTTTTTCATCAATATCCACCAGCACTATCCTTCTTGATGTTCTACACTTGGAATTCAGGGCAATTGGTGCACCCCCATATATCACCCTTGTTTTTTTATATCGTAAGTCAATATAAGCAGAATGGATATGCCCCAGTAAAATACATCTTGAGAGATTTTCTATTTCACCCGGATATATGGGCATATATTCTAAAATTTCCTGATTTAAAACTGGAAGTATAGAAAGGTCATATAAAGTGCCATGGGCAATAATTATATCTGCATCTTCTGAAAAATCCATTATACATTCAGAAAATCTTTTTGGCTGGAATGGAATGGCAAGAAATCTTATGTTGTTGAAAACAAAATATTCAAATGGTTCTTTTATTAATTGCTCAATATTCTTTCCGTAGTCATAATTTGGACCATAAGATTCAGCATCATGATTTCCCGGAACCAAAAATATCTTTGCCTTTGACTTTTCAAAGATTCTTCTGACTTCAGAACGCAAAACCGTTCCTTCGGTATCTGAGTCAAAAAGGTCACCCGCAATAATAAGACAATCCGTCTTTATTTCTTTTGTTTTATTGATGATCCATTCAAGAATCTGTAACCTTGAAGGGTCTTTGCTCGTCAGATGTAAATCAGCAGTGTGTAGTATCAACATAAATATTTTCTGCTAAAATAGTCATTGAGAATCTGACGGTGGTCAAAGGCAATCTCTTCAGGAAGGTTATCTCTGTCAAAAATTCCTATTTCAATTGCATCATCCTTTGCCTTTGGTATACCGTTTCCCTTTGCGAGAAAGACAATACTGATCGTGTGAAACCTTGGGTCCCGTTTTGGGTCCGAATAGACATGGAATTGTTTTAAATCAAAGATATCTAAATTGGTTTCTTCTTTTGCTTCTCTGATTGCAGCGGACTCTGCAGATTCACCATAATCAATGAATCCACCAGGTATTGCCCAGCCATAAGGTGGATTTTTGCGTTTTATCAAAATGATCCCATTTTCAATTTCTATGATTATGTCAACTGTTGGCACCGGATTTCTATACTCCATAAAAAATTATATATAATTTATCATCCAAATCAATGGGTTAGAACTGGTGGTTGGGTGGTTCTATGGTTTGATGGTTAAATGGTTGGATGGTTGGGGTGCCAATGAGTTGCTTGACAATGTGTAAAAATTGTGTAATATAGATTTATCTATTCTTGCCGGTGTAACTCAGTGGTAGAGTAGCGGTTTTGTAAACCGCAGGTCGCCAGTTCGAATCTGGCCGCCGGCTTGAAAAAAGATTTTTATTACGGACATCCAAACCGTATAACATTAGACGATATGTTAGGGCAGGTACCCAAGCGGCCAACGGGGGCAGACTGTAAATCTGCTGGCGAAAGCCTTCGGAGGTTCGAATCCTTCCCTGCCCATATAAATTTAAATCCCAAATTTCAATCCGCCATCTGCTACGCAACTTGGCGGAGTGGCGGACCAAATTCCAAACAATAACAAGAAAATTGGTTGGATGGTTAGATGGTTGGATAGTTGAATGGTTGGATGGTTGAATGGTCAATTAAGTAGTGAAGGCGGTTGACATTATGCGGTTGCGGTAGAATTCTTACGAATTGACTCCGAGTACATTTACATTGACAAAGGAATTTTTTTGGGTATATTAACAATATGAATAGATTGCATTTTGATTCAAACGGATTGAAGCGGATTAAGACAGATAGCAGATTTTTTATGAAGATAACTATGCTGATTGTGATTATATTTCTTTCCTGTGCACCGTTTGCTGCAAGATTTACCAATCCTGAAGAGAGGTCTGCAGAATTTTTTGAGTCCGGTAATAAATATTTTAAGGCAAAGGAATATGAAAAGGCAATAGTAGAACTTGAAAAGGTGGTTCGTGACTATAAAAAGACAGAGGCATATGAACCTGCTCTTTATTTATTAACCTTTTCTTATCATAGAATAAATAGTTTTGAACGGGCAGTCTTTTATGGTGAAAAGTTTATTAAAGAGTTTCCCTATTCTAATTACTTAACAAAAATACTTGGGATTCTGGGTGAGGCAAATTTAAAACTTGTAAATGATTATAAGGCAGCATATTATTTAATAAAATTTAATAAGCAATCAACCGAAGAACTGGAAAAGGAATCTGCCTACAAAAAGATAATGCAATTGCTTTCAGAAATGTCCCTTGAAAATCTTGACAAGCTCCACAGAAATTTTTTGGGTGAACCAATTGACGAGCACATACTGTATCATTTGATCAAGGAAGAAATCAGAACAGGGCAGGAGAAGAATGCAGAACGGGATTTCAAGGTATTAACCCGGAGATTTCCAGAAACAGTGTATGCAGAGGAATTTACTGATTTCAAAAGACTTACTGAACTTGGTTCAGCAACGAGAAAGGCGGGTATTCTGTTGCCCCTGACCGGTAAATTTGCGCGTTATGGAGAAAATCTGAAGGAAATTCTAAAGATTTTTGATCAAAAAAACAGTTTTTCTTTTTCTACAATTCTGCAGGATACAAAATCTGACCCGGTGGATGCGGTGCTTGCGACTGCAAATCTGATTGATGAAAAGAAGGTTGATTTTATCGTCGGACCGATTTTTTCCATTGAGGCATTAGGTGTAGCAGGCTATGCAAGTGCCCGGACAATTCCGGTTGTAATTCCTACAAATATTGAATTGAAGTTGAATAACCTTCCTTTGGTGTTTACTCCTGCCCAGACAATGGAACAACAGGCACGGGCAATAGCGCGCTATAGCACGCGACAGCTTGGTTTTGTCCGGTTTGCAGTGCTCTTTCAAGAAAGAAGTCGGTACAGTACCCTGGCGGGAATATTTGTGGATGAAGTCAAAAGAAATGATGGCGAGGTTGTGGCGGTGGAAAGTTTTGATCCTGATTCTGTAACCTTAAGGTATGAACTTGAACGGATTAAGAAAAAGAAACCTGAGGCGCTTTTTCTCGCAATGGATACAGACATAATTATTAACACCGCACCGCAGGTTTCTTATTATGGACTTGAGGATGTGAAAATTTTAGGAATTGATGCCTTTGATAACGAGAGAATAATCAGATTGGGCGAGAAATATGTGGAATCCGCAATATTCGCAACATCAGCATCAATAGATTCTTCAGCACTTCAGGAAATAAAGAAACAAAATCTTGATATCAGTGATCCAATTGCTGTCAAATTCTTTCAGACCCTGTGGGCATTGCGTCAGTTATCAGAATATGAACGAGTAAATTTGGGCAGTAAACTCGGTGAAGTCTTGTTAAGACAAAGAAATTTTGCCATTTGGACAATAAAAAATGGTGAGTTTGTGAAACTGACCGAACTGAAAATTGAGTAAACGGAGGTTTTATGGCAAAGAAGGAAAAGAAAGAAAAACAAAAAAAAGATAAAGGAACTGAGGCACTTATTGATGTTAAGTTCACAAAAAAGAATTATTTGTTTTTCGGCGCGGGGCTCATTTCTTTGATCATTGGGTTTGTTCTGTTAAGAGGCGGAGATATTACACTGGCGCCGATACTACTTGTGCTCGGTTATCTTGTATTCTTTCCTTTAGGTATTCTGCTGAAGTAGAGTTTAATAACTCCTGAGTTTATTGATACGCCCAATAAACTGGGCCGATACAAATATGTTTCTTAATAAAGAAATAAAAGAACTGGCAAAAGAATTGGGGATAGAGGTTAGATTTGTAACTGCTGAGCCTTTTGTAAAAGAGATGGTTGAGATGAAAAAACAGCGTGAAAATAATTTGTTTCTCAATGATGAATACTGGTCTGATAGAAATATCAATGAATTCTGTAATCCGGCAAATGTATTGCCTGGAGCAAAATCAATTATAATTTCATTTCTATTTTATCTTACACCTGATGAGCTGGACCCATCTACACCTGGAGCACCCTATGGACTTGTTGCCCGTTATACTCAGCGTAATTATTATAAGGAATTAAAGAAAAGATTGAAAAAACTCGCCGGAGTTTTAAAAAAAAGATATGAGGCAAAGGTTGCGGTTTATTCCTGTGGTCCAATAGCAGAAAAACCGATTGCCCAAAGAAGCGGCATTGGATATTATGGCAACCACAGTATAATAATCAATCCACTTTACGGTTCCTGGATTGTCCTCGGCGAGATAATAACTGACCTTGAATTAGAACCAGATGAACCATTAAAGATTGAATGTGGAAAATGTCAGAAATGCATTGATGCCTGCCCTACAAAAGCAATAATAGAACCCTATGTGATTGACAGGAAAAAATGTATCCAGAGTTTGACCAATTATCTTGATATCATCCCGGATGATATTGCCCGGGTCTGGTCAAATCGGATATATGGTTGCACCACCTGTCAGGATGTTTGTCCAGTGAACAAATGCATAAAACCGGAGTTGCCAAAGACTGAAATTGGCATTGTTGGTGCCTATCTTCCATTGGTTGATATACTACAAATGGATGAAAAGACCTACCGAGATAAATATGCAAATAATCAGATAACAGCACGCTGGATAAATTTTGAAGCAATAAAAAGGAATGCCCTTATTGCACTCGGTAATATAAAAGATAAAAAAACTATTGGTTTGATAAAAAGATTCACAAACGTCAGCAGTAAGATTATAAGCACAACCGCAATCTGGGCATTGAACCAATTTTAGAATGGCACCGCTATTGCAAAAATTGCAGACAGCAGTATTCAGTCCACAAAGCATTCCCTGGATACTATACCACAAATTCGGGACAAAATTCAGTTCTCATATTTTGAGAACGCGTGCCCTTGCCCCAGAAACAGTGAATATCTATCCAACCTTTCGTTGTAACCTGAAATGTGAAATGTGTTTTGAAAAATTTGCAAAAGTTGAACAGGAACTAAGGGCAAATGACTGGTTAAGAATAGTTGATGATGTAAAGAAATTTCATTCAAGAATTCATATCTCTGGAGGAGAGTCTTTTGTTTTCACGGACATTATTAAGATTATTAAACATATCAAGGATAATAATCTATACCTTGTTATAACCACCAATGGCACATTTCTTGAGGAATATGCTGAAATGCTTGTCAAATTCAGGGTTGACCGTGTTGATATTTCTATTGATGGTCCTGAGGATGTGCACGACCGAATTCGGGGTGTCAGAGGGACATTCAACAAAATTCTAAGAGGTCTTGAAAAAGTGAACAGTGTGAAAAAACATCTGCCGGTGATCAAGATCAATTCCATAATAAACTTCACCGAACCTGAAACAATGAAGGAAATTGTAGCACTTGCTCAGCAATACCGTGCTTCAGTGAGCCAATTTATTTATCCTTTTTATCTTGGCAAAGAAGCAATTCAGCAACACAAAAAATTGTTGCAGGATATGTTGGGAAGAGAGATAAACTACTGGTGTCAGGCAAGCCATTATCAACCTAAATCCGGTGATTTTGGCAGAATTCAGTCAGTAATAAAAGAACTTGCGCGGAAAAATGTAATAATTGATGTTTTTCCACATTTCAATGCGGAACAATTCAATGCCTACTACAACTCACCCAGGGATTTTGATAATGTGTATAAAGGTGGTTGCCAGGCAATGTGGAATACGCTGACAATCTTGCCAGATGGAAGTATTGAATCCTGTCCTGACTATGTGGTGGGGAATATCAATAAGGAAAAATCGCTGGATGCCTGGAATAATCAGGCAATGGCAGAACTGCGGAAGATTATTATCAACAAGAAGTTCTTTTCCGTCTGCCGTGCCTGTTGTTTTTATTATCAATGACTATGAATTCGGAGAAACGAAAAAAAATTCCCCAAAGAATTTATCTTTTTGCTATTATTGCAATCATCATTATATCATCCTGGTTAAGATTCACGGGCTTTAACTGGGGACTTCCGCAAAAGCCATATTATCGTGCTGGATATCAGGATGAATCATTTGTTATAAATCTGATACTGCGAATGGATCCTGAGGATTTCAATCTTCATTATTTTATCAATCCTTCTTTTCATTACTATACATTATCTATCGCCATGAAGATAGGGCATTTGTTCGGGTATGTGAAGAGTTTTGCCCAGCCGGTGACGACAAATTTACAAGGACAACCAGTGGAAAAGATAATCCTTGCTGACTATCAGAAATTGTATATCATTGGCAGAATTATCACGGTGATTGAAGGGGTCTTGACCGTCTTACTTGTGTACTTAATCGGTTTGAAACTCTACGACAAGAGGACGGGCTTGATTGCTTCATTCATTTTTGCAATCCTGCCAACACCTGTGTATCAATCCCATTTTTTTGTTGTAGATAGTCCAGCACTTTTCTGGTCAAACCTGGCACTTCTGTATATTGTTACTGCAACCAGAAAGAAGCATATTAGCATTACCTGGTTTATCGTCAGTGGCATACTGCTTGGACTGGCACTGGGCACAAAATACATGAATCTTCTAATGGTTTTTCCTCTTATTATGATATTCTTGCTTAAAGCCCGCAAAATGGGCTGGAAATATATCTTGTTGTCAGTTATTGTTATGTTTGTAGTATTTGTTTTTACAACCCCGCATTGTTTACTATCTTTTCGGCAATTTCTCTTTGGGGGACCTGATGAATTTGGTGGCATCTTTGGTGCTAAGGGTCTGTTTGCCTATAACAATTATCCTGCCAATCCCATAAAACCATTTGGTTATATTTTTTATTACTCATTAAGACTGCCCCTTGCAATTCTTGCCTTGTTGTGCATCGGATATACGATTTACCGGAGAAACACTGCGGATAAGATACTTCTATCCTTTATGGCTCCGTTCTATTTGATAATGGCAATATCGCCCTCACCCCACCTGCGTCATTCTTTGCCGGCAATGTCTTTTATTGCGCTTATTATTGGGAGCGCAATAACTGGATTGATAGAACAAATTAAGAACAGATATCTATTATACATTTTTGTTTGCTACAGCGCGGGTGCTTTCTTATTCACATTTTTGTTTACCTTGGCAATGGTTGATAGAATGAAATATCCTGATACCCGGTATGAATTTGCAAACTGGATGTTCAAGAATGTCCCGGCAGGGACAAAATTGGCTGCTCCTACAGTTATGCCTTTCAGGTACACGCCACCAATAGAAAATCCCGGATATGATGGCAAGGAAATCGCCCCACAGGATTATGAAGTAATGGGTAATTTGTATTATTATATGCGAAAAACAAATTACAATTACAAAGCATTGCTCCAGTTTGCGCCCGAATACTTTTTTATTACTGAGACTGAATACAAAGAACTCCCATATAACGAATTAGGTAAAGTGAATGGTAGAAAATTCGTAAGTAACTTATCTAATCAAACTGATTATCAGTTGGTCAAAGTCTTTGAGAGAAAATTTGACATCCTGGGCATAAAATTTGAACCTTTGTTTCCCAATATGGATTGGAATCCAGTAAGCCAGAAGATCTATCTTTTTAAAAAGAAGTTTTGATTTGTGTTGACAAGATGATTAATTTTATTATAATAATAAATGAAAGAATTTAAAATTAAAGAAGGTCTTACATTTGATGATATTTTGTTAATCCCCCAATTCTCCAATGTTTTGCCTCGTGAGTGTGATGTTAAAACAAAATTTTCAAAAAATATTGCATTGAATATTCCTCTGGTAAGTGCGGCGATGGATACAGTAACTGAATCAGCCACAGCAATCGCCCTTGCCCAGGAAGGTGGTATTGGCGTTATCCACAAAAACTTGACCATTGATGAACAGCAAAAGGAAGTGCGTAAGGTCAAAAGGGCAGAAAGCGGAATGATTATCAATCCGATTACAGTAACAGAGAATATGACAGTTCGGGAGGCAAAGGAATTGATGGAAAAAAATGGAATTTCAGGGGTGGTCGTGGTAAACAAAGAATTTCGTGTTGTTGGTATGTTGACCAATAGAGACATAATATTTGAAGACAATCTCAGCAAGAAGGTAAAAGATGTAATGACCAGCAAGAATTTGATTACTGCATCTGAGGGGACAACTCTGGACCGGGCGCGCAAAATTATTAAGAAGTACAAGATAGAAAAACTGCCAATAATTGATCGCAATGGAAGACTAAAGGGATTGATAACCATAAAGGATATTATAAAGAAAATGGAGCATCCCAATGCGATATTTGACAAAACTGGTAGATTACGTTGTGCAGCAGCAGTAGGTGTAGATAAGAAGACTATGGAACGCGTATCAGCCCTTGTTGAAGCTGATGTTGATGCAATTGTCATTGATGTTGCTCATGCCCATTCATATAGTGTAACCGCACTGATAAAAGAAATAAGGAAGAAGTTTCCAGAGATGGAATTGGTGGCAGGTAATATTGGAAATTCTGAAGCCGCACAACATCTTGCAAAACTTGGTGTTGATGCAATCAAGGTGGGTATTGGTCCAGGTTCAATCTGTACAACCAGAATCATTGCCGGGATCGGTGTGCCACAGGTTACGGCAATTATTGAATGTTCCAGGATTGCAAAGAGATATGAGGTTCCTCTTATTGCTGATGGTGGGATTAGATATTCAGGCGATATTGTCAAGGCGCTTGCCTGTGGTGCTGATTGTGTTATGATCGGCAATCTCTTTGCGGGCACCGAAGAAAGTCCAGGTGAGACCATTTTGCTTGAGGGCAGAAGATATAAAGAATACCGGGCAATGGGCTCTTTATCTGCGATGCGCCGTGGTTCAGCAGATCGGTATTTTCAAGAGACAGCAAAAAAATTTGTTCCTGAAGGAGTTGAAGGAAGAGTTCCTTATCGGGGTCTGGTCAAGGATGTAATATTTCAGCTAATTGGAGGGCTAAAGTCAGGAATGGGTTATTGCGGGGCAAAGGATATTAACACTCTTCAGAAAAAAGCAAGATTTATTAGAATCAGTCCAGCCGGTCTCAGGGAGAGCCATCCACATGACATAACAATTACTAAAGAAGCACCAAATTATGAGATTAGAGGGTTTTGATCAACCTTTTACAAAGATTGCGCCCTATTATGACCGTTTAATGTCCTTTGTTAACTATCGCTCCTGGGTAAACTACATTGAGCGAATAATCTTAATGCACAAAATCAAGGAGAAATTAATTCTGGATATTGCCTGTGGAACCGGTGTATGCCTTGAAATGTGGTTTGAAAAAGGCTATCGTATAATCGGACTTGATGCTTCAGAGACAATGCTTGAGGTTTGTCGGGGAAGATTTTCTGAAGATTTATTCCGGAGTGGCAAGGTGCAATTGATTCAGGGTGATTTGAGGAATTTTCTTCTTAATGAACAGGTTCCAGTGGTTACCTGTTTGTATGATAGTTTGAATTACCTGTTGAGTACAGATGAATTATTGAGTTGTTTCAAGGCAGTGTATGCAAACCTGAGCAGGAATGGGATCTTTGTGTTTGATATGAATACAATTCACGCCCTGCAGGATGAATGGGGAAATCAAATCTTTGAAAGAAGAGATGGACCAATTCATTCTATCTGGGACAATAGTTTTGATAGCGCAAGCCACATATCAACGCTAAAATTGACTATCAATGTATATGAAAATAGTAAGGTTGCAACCTTCAGAGAAATTCATCAGGAAAAGGCATATGCCCTTGATACAATTACAAAAATAAGCAATGATGCAGGATTTGATACGACATTATACCGGCACCTGACATTTAATCCCGCGACTGAATTGGATACGAGAATTCTTGGGATTGCAGTAAAACCATGATGATTGCTGACCTGCATATTCATTCAAGATTTTCCCGGGCAACTTCTCAGGAAATGACGATTCCAAAGATTGCTGAATATGCAAAATTGAAGGGGATTGGAATGGTGGGTACTGGTGATTTCACGCATTCGGGCTGGTTGAAAGAACTCAAAGAATATCTTCAATTCAGAGATGGAGTTTATGAATATTCGGGAGTGAAGTTCATACTCACTGTTGAGGTGAACAATATTTATACAAAAAATGGCAAGTTGCGGAGAATCCACAATATCATTTTTGCGCCTGATTTCCAAACCGTTGAGAAGATCAATAATTATCTTGGCAAGTATGGCAAGCTTGAATCTGACGGCAGACCAACCCTTTCTTTAGCCACCGATGATATGCTGAGCGCATTGCTTGACATTTCTCCGGAAATCTTTCTTGTGCCATCACATATCTGGACTCCATGGTTTTCTCTATTTGGTTCCAACTCTGGATTTGACACGATTGAAGAATGTTTTGGCAAACTGACCGACAAGATTTTTTCCCTGGAAACCGGTCTATCTTCTGACCCCGCAATGAACTGGCGACTTTCAATACTTGATAATTATACACTCATTTCCAATTCAGATGCCCATTCTCCGAATCGTCTGGGTCGTGAGGCAAATGTTTTTAGTGAAGAGTTGAATTATTCTTCCCTGAGGGATGTACTGAAAAACAAAGATACCAGAAGATTTTTGTATACCATTGAATTCTACCCGGAAGAGGGGAAATATCATTTTGATGGACATCGTCGGTGTCAGGTAAGACTGTCTCCCAGAGAGGCAAGGTTAAATAATAATCTCTGTCCGGTATGTTCACGAAGCATAACCGTGGGTGTGTTACACAGGGTTGAAATTCTTGCTGATCGTCCAGAGGGATATGTGCCAGAAAGACACATTCCTTACAAAAACCTTGTGCCGCTTGAAGAAATCATCGCTGAGGCATTGGGTGTGGGTCGTGATACCGTGGGTGTGAAGAATGAATATCTAAAACTCTGCAAAATTTTTGGCAACGAATTTGAAATTCTTCTTAATGCATCAATAGAGGAACTAAAGAATAATACCCAAGAGAAGATTGTTCAGGGTATTGAACGAGCCCGTCGCGGGGATGTCATCATCAATCCGGGTTACGATGGAGAATTCGGTACTGTAAAACTCTTTGAGCAACATATATCAAGTGATTCACAGCTTGGTTTATTTTGATTCTTGACAATGTCCTGTAAGTGCATATAATTTATTATGTTTGTTTTAGCATTCTTGCTTACTATATCGCCCCATGTGTTTTTGATACCCAATGATGCAATAGAAATTGAGATATGGCATCAACCTACTTTGAGCGGCAAATATCTTGTAGATGCGGATACAAGTTTGAATGTTCCGCTTTTAGGTAAATTGAGTATCAAGGATATTCCGGCAGATTCCCTGGAGAAGATGCTGATTGATGAATTCCACAAATACTATGGCGATGTTTTTCTCACGGTCAATGTATATTATCAGATAAATATTTTTGGTGAAGTAAAATCTCCCGGAAAATATTATCTAAAAAGCAGTGAAAATCTTTCTAATCTTCTTGCGATTGCTGGTGGTCCGACTGCCAATGGCAATCTGGGTCGGATTCGGATCTTGAATCTTGGTAGCGAAAGAACTGTGAATTTTGAAAGCATATTGAAAAATGGTAAAAAGGTGGAAGAACTTGATTTGAATCCCGGTGATGTTGTAATCGTCCCACGGAGATTTATGCCGGCACTTCAGGAATGGTCGGTTCTCTTTACTATTGGGACTTTGATTTTGCAGATAATCTATTACGCAAGATGAATAAAGAGCCAACATTTCAGGATTATCTTGATATTATACTGAAAAGGCGCAATCTCGTTATCATTTGTGTCGTGGTTGTGACATTTAGTGCGATTATCATAAGTCTGCAACTTCCGAAAATTTATGAAGCAAAGGTCAGGTTTAAATTAGAACTATCTGAGTCAAAACCTGTATTCTTTACAGAATTATATACTCCCCAGAGGGTTGACCCTGTTGAAAGCGAACTTGAAATCATCCGGAGCCGAGCTTTGTCAAGGGCAGTAGTAAAAAAACTTGCTCTGAATTTTGCGGCCAGCAATCATAGCAGGCAACTTTTTGATTCTGTTCAGGTAAGCGATAATTTTTCACCTGGAAAATATCTTTTGAAATTTGACGATAGCAACAATTTCAGTATTTTGAATACAAAAGAAGAGATTATCGGCAGGGGTGTGGTAGGAGAGATTTTTGATTGTAATGGCTTAAAATTTTTATTGAGAGAGAAACCATCCCGTGATTATCTTGAATTATCGGTGACAAACATAGAGAAAGCAACTGAAGAACTGATGGGTAACATTTCTGCAAATCAGATTAAGAACACGGCGCTTGTATTATTAAAGGCTCGCTCCTCTTCGCCTGACCTTGCTGCCAGGATTGCCAATGCATTGTCTCAAGAATATATTTTGTATACCTTAGAAAGTCTGCGAGAATCTGCCCGCGGTTCTAAGGAGTTTATTGAAAGTCAGATCAAGATCTTTGGTACGGAACTTGATAGCGCTGAAGAAAATCTCCGTCAATACAAACAAAAGAGCGGCGTCTTTTTATTGAGCGAGACCGCGAAAGAAATTATCAACTCACTTGCCCAATTTGAGGTTGAAAGGGAAAAGGCGATTGTGGAATTGAATGAAACCGAAAGCAGTATCAGGAAACTTGAAAATGAACTTGCCCGTGATGAGGCAAGTTATGGTTACTACAAGAAAATGGCTTCCTTCCCTACTATTTCTAATAGCCCATTGATACTGAAGTTAAAAGAACAACTAAAGGAACTTGAATTGCAAAAACAAGAATTTCAAGGTGACGCGGTAAAATTGAAACAGATTGAAGAACAAATCTCTCGGGTTGAACAGGAGATAAATCAAACAAGCAAACAGATTGCCCTGGCTGGTCCTTCAATTGGTGATCCTGTATTTCAGGCAGTAATCACAAATGTCATTAATAGTGAAACCCGTCTTATTGCCTTGCAGAGCAGGATTGATGCTTTGAATCAAATAATTGATCGACATAATCGCCGGTTGAAACAATTACCTGAGGCTGAGGTGAATCTGGCACAGTTGGAAAGGCAGAAAAAAGCAAATGAGGAGATATATACAATGCTTCTTGGTAAACTTGAAGAATCCAAGATTGCTGAAGCAATGCAGATAAGCCAGGCAAGGATTATTGATTACGCAATCATACCTGACCGGCCAGTTGAGCCAAAACCAAAACAAAATGGAATACTTGGCTTGTTGATTGGTTTGCTCATTGGTATCGGTGGGGCATTTTTGCTTGAGTATATTGATACTTCAGTGAAGACTTCTAAAGAGATTGAAGAACTTACAGGCATCTCTGTGCTGGCAACCATCCCTCTGGTAAAAAACAAACATCCTATTGATATCCCAACAATTCATGAGCCGCATTCAGACATTGCGGAGGCTTATCGCATACTCCGAACAAATCTCTCTTTTTCTGCGGCTGCTCGACCTATTAAATCTTTGTTGGTTACTTCCACGATTCCGCAGGAAGGGAAAACAACAACCTGCATCAATCTCGGCATTACACTTGCCCAGGTTGGACATAAAGTTGTCATTCTGGATTGTGATTTCCGTCGGCCTAAGTTACACCATTACTTCAGAAATATTGTCAGAGATAATCACAATGGGCTTTCTGATGTTTTGATCAATCGCATAAAATTAAAGGATGCAGTTTTGAGGTCTCCTTATGAAAATCTTTATTTTGTTACCAGCGGGACAATTCCATCTAACCCTGCTGAGTTACTTGGTTCCGCGCGGATGATAGAATCTATTGCGGAACTGAAAAATAATTATGAATTCATATTAATTGATGCTCCACCTGCCCTGGGAATCGCTGATGCAAGGGTCTTAGGCAAGATCTGTGATGGGATTCTTGTGGTGGTTATGACCGGCAAGACAAATCGGGATGCAGTTCTTGAGGTAAAAGAAGAACTGGAACGTGCTGGTGAAAAGATTGTCGGCTATGTTTTGAATGGCGTTGATGTTACTCAGCGATACTATCGGCACCGTTATTATTACTACTATCAACACTACAAGCCTCACGACTGAAGACCTCTGTTAGTGAGGGAAAAATGAAGAGGAAAATATTCTCATCACTAAAGCGCTGGATTTTGGTGATTGTCTTTATTTTTATTCCGTTATTTTATTTTGGCAGAAAACTATTTTTACTGGTTAATGCCCTTCATACTGAGAAGGTATTGCAGAAGCAAATTCTTATTCTTTCCGCTGAGAATGAATTGCTGAAGAAAAGGATTGATGATTATCGCAGAGGATTGTTTGTTGAAACACGCGCAAGAGATGATCTGGGAATGATAAAAAAAGGTGAGAAGGTATATTTTTTGAAGCAATGAATTATCAATTGGAAGTCACTCCATTCTGGACCGTATATGTTGCCGGAGAGGGTATATATACCCTCAGAGACCAGATTCTTTTTAAAGGTAGTGATGGGGTTGATGTGGGTAAGATTATTGGCTTTCAAAGTGATGAGTTGGAACCCGTGGCTGGACAAATTCTGCGCCCCTTACACGGTGAAGATTCAGCCAAAATAGAAGAATTAAGAGAATATGAAGAGTTTTGTTTGATTGAATTGAAAAATGCAATAAATGAATTTAATCTGAATATGAAGGTCGTTTACGCCCATTGCCAGTATGATGAGGAAAGGGTGATATTTTATTTTACCGCAGAAAAAAAGATGAAATTCCGTAAACTCCATCGCTACATCTCTCAGAAACTGAACAAGCGGGTTGTGATAAAACAGATTGGTGCGCGTGATTATGTACGTTATGCTGGTGGAATTGGTCCGTGTGGAAGAAGAATTTGTTGTGCTACATTTTTGAGAGATCTAAAGTCAATATCATTAAGAATGGCACGGGAACAGAAGATTTTTGTTGCGCCAAGCAAGTTATCGGGAATATGTGGAAAATTGCTTTGCTGTTTGAATTTTGAAGAAGATTTTTATGCGGATTTTCAGAATGCTGGTTATCTTGTAAAGGCCGATAGTGAAGAAGAAAGCGAAATTGAAGAATTCTGATTTAGTCCTTGAACTTATTAAATTAGTTAAAACTTTACGCAAAAAATGTCCCTGGGATAGAAAACAGACCCTCAAAACGATAAAAAACAATGTCATTGAAGAGGCATATGAAGTTGTCAGCGCAATTGAAGAACAGAATATTGTGGATATCAGGGAAGAGATCGGAGATTTACTTTTTTTGGGTTTTTTTTTAAGTCAGATTCTTGAGGAACAGGGCACACCACTCAAAGAAGTTATTTCAGCAACTATTAGAAAATATCAGACCAAACATCCCCATGTTTTTAAATCAAAGAAATTCAGAAACACGAAAGAAATTATAAAATTCTGGCATAGCACCAAAAAAGATATTTTTCACGGTATTCCATACTCACTGCCTGCATTACTTGCGGCAAGATTGATTCAAGAGCGCGCTGCACGCATAGGATTTGACTGGGATAATGCCGCAGGGGCAAAAGAGAAATTGATTGAAGAGATTGATGAATTGAACAAAACGAAATTACGGAAAGGACTAATGGAAGAGATGGGCGATCTATTATTTTCCTGTGTAAATATTGCAAGACATTTGAGGATTGACCCAGAAGAAGCATTGCGCCGGGCAAACAAAAAATTTGTGAAGAGATTCAGACTTATGCAGAAAATCCTAACAGCAGAAAAAAGGGATTTGTCATCATTGAGTCTTAAAGAAATGGACCAGGTCTGGAACCAAGTTAAGAAGAGAAGAATCTAAGAATAGAGATTCCAATTATGCACTCGGTTGACAGGGAAATTGAGGTGCTGAAAACGGGTCTTGAAGAAATGAAAATAGATTATTCAGAGATTGTGATCAGCAAATTTCGCGATTATTTGAAGATTCTATATGGTTTTGAGGGTCGATTACATCTTATTTCCCATAGCGATTTCAGCCGAATAAGTCTGAAGCATTTTTTACCTTCTCTAATTGTATTAAAATTTCTTGGCAGTGAAAAATATGTATGTGATATTGGAGCAGGTGCAGGTTTTCCATCAGTGCCGGTAAAGATTCTGAGATCGGAAATAGATCTTACCCTTTTTGAATCGGTAAAAAAAAGGGCTCATTTCCTGGAGTATTTGATTGAGCACCTGAATCTATCTGATACCAAGGTAATTAATGCACGAGCAGAGCAATACACAGCAAAAAAATTTGATTTGATTCTCGTTAAGGCAGCAGGCAAGATCAGTAATCTTGTCAAAACGATTGACCGGCTGGTCGCATCCGGAGGGAGGGCGATTTTCTACAAAACTATGGCAATTGAAAATGAATTAAGACAGGCGGAAAATAAACTTAATAAAAGAAACTTTATTATAAGAATAGAAAAAATGTTCACTCCAATAGAAAATATTCCAATGTCGCTTGTAATTCTTGAAAAAAAAGATGATTTCAGTAATAATTGTTAACTATAATCCAGCCCGGGTGTTAAGAGACTGTCTGGAAAATCTTAAGGATGTATTATCGGGTTTTAATGCTGAGGTTGTTGTTGTTAACAATACTGCGACAGTTTCTCTGGAATATTTAGTAAGAGAATACGAACAAATTTTAACCATTCAATTGATAGAAAATAGTAAGAATCTTGGGTATGCCCGGGCTGTGAATCAGGGAATAAAAAGTGCCCATGGTAAATACCTATTAATCATCAATCCTGATGTCCTGATAATGCCTGGTGCAATTAAAAAAATGATATTATGTTTTGAAATGGATGAAAATATCGGTATTCTGGCACCACAGTTGCTGAATTTTGACAACACAATTCAAAATTCTTGTTTCCGTTTTCCAGGGGTTCTAACGCCCCTTATTAGACGAACCTTTTTAAAAGAACTATCTTTTGGTAGAAAAGAAATGATAAGATACCTGATGCTGGATTTTGACCACAAAACAACAAGAGAAGTGGATTGGGTCTTAGGTGCGGCGATGATGACCAAGGATTCTTTGATAAAAAAGGTTGGCTTAATGGATGAGAGATTTTTTCT
Source organism: bacterium (assembly GCA_049700315.1). Classification (GTDB taxonomy): domain Bacteria; phylum Hydrothermota; class Tepidihabitantia; order SM23-42; family JAOAFX01; genus JAOAFX01. The sequence goes on along the minus strand of JBNAVN010000001.1, from coordinate 65,610 downwards.
ATATTTTGAAGATGTTGATTGGTGTCGCCGATTTCAAAATCACGGATATAGAGTGGTCTATTTCCCCGAAGCAAAATTTCGTCATCAATATTCCAGATGGTCGGCAAAAACAAAAATAATTGATTTACTGTTTAATAGATTCTTTTGGTTTCATTTGATTAGTGCGATCAAGTATTTCAGAAAGTGGCGTGGAACAAATGCTTGACATTGCATTTATTTTGAATAAAATTATTAGATGTTTTTATTTAGTTTGTTTCTTATATATAACATTGATTTAAGGGTTTTTGACACGCCCAATGATGATGGTTCAAGCATAACCCTGAAATGGCAGTTTGACACTGAGTATAGAACGATTGAAATATTCAGGGGTGTTGAACCTGAAGGAATTTTTGAGAAAATTGATGAGGTTGACGGGAAAGAGAAATCATATCAGGATAATAACTTAATACCCGGTGCAACATACTATTACAAAATTGCTGGTATCGTTGATAATAACACGGTTTTTTCCAACCTTGTCGGTCCTATAAAACCTGTTGTTCAATATTTCAATTTGTATCGCCTGCCGCTGGCAATATGCATAATAATCCTTTTTGGGTCAGTTATCTTTTACATTAGCCAAGCAAGGAAAGGTGGTAATTTGTTTATCAGAAAAATACCGGCGCTCAGTGCCATTGAAGAGGCAATTGGCAGGGCAACCGAAATGGGAAAGCCTGTTTTATATGTACCGGGAATTATGGATATTGACGACCCTCAGACAATTGCCTCAATGAGCATTCTGTCACGGGTTGCGGAGAAGACTGCTGAATATGGTACACCCTTATATGTACCGACCTGTCATTCAATGGCAATGACGATGGCACAACAGGTTGTAAAGGAATCAGCAACCAGAATGGGTCGTTCTGATTGGTATAATTCAGATAATATCCGTTATATAACAGATGACCAATTTGCTTATGTATCAGCAGTGGATGGTATTATGGTTCGTGAAAGACCAGCAACAAATTTATACCTTGGCACATTCTATGCTGAGTCATTGATTCTTGCTGAAACCGGTCATTCAACAGGGGCAATTCAGATTGCCGGCACTGCAATGTCTGATCAATTACCATTCTTCGTAGCGGCATGTGATTTTACACTGCTTGGTGAAGAATTGTATGCAGCCAGTGCTTATCTTTCTCAAGAACCAGTTCAGTTAGGTTCATTAAAAGGGCAGGATCTCGGAAAGTTGATATTCATCAGTGTAATAATCATTGGGGTTTTAAGCCAGCTTTTGAACTGGCAGTTTTTTATAAGCCTTTTCAATACGATAGAATGAAGATAATTATACCTTTGATAATCGTTTTCGGTTGTGGATTTTATATGCTGATAACCTTTTTTATCCCTGCGAAATTTGCCCAGGATAGTTCTCAATTGCTTCAGTTGTGGTATCAGGGTGTTGCTGCGTTTTTTGTCTTTATTGGGATATTCAATCTAATAAGAATAAACATTGATAAAATTCAACGCAAATTACGGGACTGGCAATACAGCATAATTCTACTTTTCTTTCTTGGTATTATGCTTGGTGCTGGATTCATTGGTGGCAGGGATTCAAGGATATTTTTGTACCTCTTTGAAAATTTTCAGGTTCCACTTGGTGCAACAATGTTTTCTTTGCTTGCCTTTTTTGTTGCGTCAGCATCATTCAGGGCATTCAGGGCAAAGACACCTGAGGCAACACTGCTTCTGACCGCCGCGGTAATTGTGATGATTGGGAGAATTCCTATTGGCTATTTGATCTGGCACAAATTTCCTGACCTTGTTGAGTGGATAATGCAGGTTCCCAATACCGCAGCAAAGCGGGGTATCTTGTTTGGCATTGACTTAGGATTAATATCCATGGCATTGCGCGTTCTTTTAGGGATTGAGAGAAGTTATATGGGAGGAGGGCATGAATAAAAAGTCTATCGTTTTGCGGAAGCACTAAATTATGAATATCATTGAATCTCTTGCCCGTCTTGATCGTAGAATTATTTTTCTTCTCGTTGCACTGGCAGTTATCATTCCGATGATTGTGCCATTGAATCTACCGGTTGATATTACGAAACCGGTTAAAAATGTCTATGATAAAATTGAATCATTGCCCCGCGGTTCTATAATACTTATTTCTACTGATTATGACCCGGGCAGTGAGGCAGAACTTTATCCGGCAACTGAAGCAGTAATTGAACATTGTTTTCGCAGAGATTTGAAAATATATATGATGGGCTTATGGCCTGCTGGTAGTGAACTTGGAAATATTGCCCTGAGCAGTCTTGCCCGCATTTATAACAAAAGATATGGTGAAGACTATATCAATGTTGGTTATCGGCCTGGTGGTGCAGTAATGCTTTTGAGTTTGGGGCGCAGTTTTTCAGATGTGATAAAAGTTGATTATCAAGGTATTCTGATAGACTCATTTGCTTTGGGCAGGGCAGTAAAATCAGCAAAGGACATCAAGGCCGTCATGACCTTTTCTGCGGGTGATCCTGGTATTCTCCACTGGATAATTTATTTCCACGCCCGTTACGGTGTGCCGATTTGTGGTGCAACTACTGCGATTATGGCACCACAACAATATGCCTATCTGAGTTCAGGACAGTTGGTTGGGCTTTTGGGCGGATTAAAAGGTGCCGCAGAATATGAAACACTTGTTGACAGAAAGGGCAGAGGTTTGAGGGGAATGGATGCCCAATCTATTGTTCATCTACTCCTTGTTGGATTTATTGTGCTTGGCAATGTGATATTGGTTTACCAGCGGAGAAAAAAATGATAAATATAATAGGTATATGGATTGCTGCATTGCTGACCCTGGCAATATACTCATTTTTGTACAAGGATAATCCTTTTTATAAGATTGCTGAAAATATTTTTGTTGGTGTTTCGGCAGGATATTGGGCAGTCGTGCTCTGGTATGATTTTGCCTGGCCCAACCTCTTTGAACCCTTGTTTCAGAAGGGACAATGGTACAATATCTTTCCCATTTTTATAGGTTTTTTGATGTTTGCTCCGCTCATCCCCAAAATCTCCTGGATGATTCGCATTCCCCTCACATTTACCATGGGCATAGCGATGGCCGTATCCATAACTCAGATTGTTCAAGGTGATATTTTCCCGCAATTACAGGCAACCTTTCTACCTTTGAAAAATATCTCTGTGTTTACTACATTTTCCAATATTTTGATTATTCTTGGTGTAATCTTTACACTCCTTTATTTCTATTTTTCCAAAGAACACAAAGGTCCCCTGGGCACTGGGGCAAAAATCGGTATCTGGTTTATGATGGTATCGTTTGGCGCATCTTTCGGTTATACAATTATGGCTCGTGTATCGTTGTTTATCGGTAGAGTCTATTTTCTTTTGCATAACTGGTTAGGAGTGATATAAATGATAGATATTGAAATTAATTTGAAAGAATTTAATCTTTTTGATATATTAAATTTTCTTGTTCAATTGAAAAAGACTGGTCTGTTAAAGGTGAGTGGAGAATTGAATGGTGAAGTATATGTGAAGGAAGGATATATTGTTCATGCCACTGATGGTATGGAAAAGGGATTTGAATCACTTCTTAATCTTACACTTGCCCGGCTTGAACATGCGACATTTGAAACGGGGATAAGGGCAATTGAACAGACAATATCTGAAGATGTGGGAAAGTTAAATGAAAATATTGAAAAGAGGCGTGTTGAATTTGAAAAGATCAAAGACCGCTTGCCACCGCGGGATGCGGTATTGGCAAAATCAACAAAAGAATTACCTTCGGCAGTTGCGCTCCGGCGTACAGATTGGCAGGTTCTGGCAATGGTTGATGGCAAGAGAACATTAAATGAAATCATTGCCCAATCTCAATTAGGTGGCTATGAAACAATAAAGACGATTATCTGGCTCAAAGAACAGGGGCTTATTTACGACCCCAGAGAAGCGGAAAGATTGATGGCGGTTTTGATTCATTATTTTAATGTTTTTTTCAAAACATTTGGGAAGAATGGATTAAACTGGTACAGAAGATGGTCGGAAATGGAACCCGAAAATCAATCATTGGGTTCAGCATTTAAGGTTGATGAAGATACCCTGGAGATTACTGTGCAAAATCCATTGACTCAGGAGCAGATTGATAAGTTCAGAAAAAAATTTGAGCAATTCGTAAACAGCGAAGGACCACAGCTTTATGGAAAATTGCTATTCAAAAAGAAGATGGATGAACTCTATGCAGGATTGAAATAGAAAGGAGTTGGGAATGGAAATATTAGATAAGATTCCGGGAATAATCAATTATGCAGTGGTTAATGCCGAGGATGGTTCAATAGAAAAAGTCAAGGGTTCATCAACTTCGCCCCTTGGTGACCTTACTGCATTTTTCTCCTCGGCTGCTGAGGTAATAAAAAACACACTGAACTTAGGTGAGATAAAGTTTGTTTCTATGTGTTATGGAGCAAATCGTTTGATAATTTTTATCCATAGCGGCAAATACCTTGGAGTTGAGGTGGTACGAGATGAAAGACCGTTGGATATTATTGAAAGAATTAAGGAACAGATGGTTCCGGTCAAAGAGGAAAAGATAGAAGAAAAGGTTGAAGAAAAACCTGAAATTCAGGTTGAAGAAAAAATTGAGGAGAAGGTTGAGGAAAAGGTAATTGAAGAGAAGGTTGTTGAAGAAGTCAAACCTCCGCCGGTACCACCAAAGGTTGAAATACAATTGTCCCGGGGCATTAATTCTAAATTGACCCAGATAAACCTGCTGGTTGAAGAATTTGGAAGTGGTGGGAAAAAGGAACACTGGCTCGGTATTCTGAATCAGGGGCTTGGGGTGATTGCTACTGATATATTGCCAATGATAGGTATTATTGGTGAAAAAATAGAATTCAAGCAGACTCCGCCACCTGAAAAAGAGGATGATATTGTGCAGATACTGCGTACTGTGATTGACTTTCTTGTTAAAAAGGCAGTTGAAGAAATGGGATCATCTCAGGCACGGGTAAAAGTCCAGGCAGTTATTGAAAAAATGAAGCAGATATAAGGGGGTAAGAGATGAATGAAGAGATACTGAACAAGATTGAAGAACGAGGTTTGGGTTTGCCTTTTATTGTAATGAAAGATGGAGAGACGATTACTTCTAAGGGTGGTGAACAGAAAAAGTCAAAGTTTTCACAAACTGGAACTGTTCTTTTTGAATCCATTGGTGCAGTAGGTGGTATTAAGATTGATACCATTGAAATCGTTGGTAGTAATCAAAGTCTGCTTTGTGACATTGCTGAAAATGAAATGATTGGACACATTTATGCTACAACCCAGACAGAAATACTGGATACTATCTTGAATGCAATTAAGGAGATCAGAACCAAGCAAAAGACCGAGGTTGTTGAAGCAGAAAGACCAAAAGAGAAATTTGCGCCAGAATTTCTTGACCAACTAAAAGCAGTTATTCAGGATTATTTGGGTGATTTTACAGAAAGGGTATATCAGAATCAGCTCAAGGCGCAGAGAATAAAAGCAGATGAACTTTATGAAGAAGACATAAGGAGATTCATCTTTGCCCTGGGCAAGGCAGCAGGTATGATTGTTGGTCCGACAAAAGGCAAAGATTTGACGAATAAACTTTTGGGGAAACTGAAGTGATACATCTGAGTTTTAGGAAAAGGAGGTTTTATGGGATTGATTTTATTTTCCGCACCATTCGGGATTGAACCTTCTACTTATCAAGCGCTGGCAATTTTCCCGAACTATGTATTGGTTCTGGGTGCGGTATTGTTATGGTTTGCGTTCATATTTTTGGGCATAATTGCCCGCAGATATGAGATTGTGCTTGGTGAAAAAACAAACTGGCAGTTTATGGTGATTGCACCCACAGGTATTTTACTTTTTGCATTGATCCAATTGATATTCTGCGGCATTGGTGGAAAAATGATGCTTCCGAAGGGCGGCATTAACTACCTTGCATATGGTCTATTCTTTCTTTCAGGTATTCTCTCTCTCGTAGCAAATTTGAGATTCTATGGAGTCACTAAAGGGAAATGAAGTACTACAAAATGGTCATTGGGTTTGGGTTGAGACGCTGGACTATATTGGTTAACCATGTTAACAAGGAGGTATAATGAGGGCTGATATTTTGGCAGAAGTCATCTTCATGGTGGCGATACTGCTCGCCATTGTTTCATTGATAATCTTTGGTTTGATTCTGAAAAGATTGTTGAATTTAATTGGTGGTAAAGGAATATGGATTTTCCCTGTGATCGGTTGTGTATTTCTGATTGCAGTTGCCGTATTCCATATCTACCGTATTGTCTTCTATTTTCCACTTCTGAGCGTTGCCGGTCCAGGTGACCTTTTTGATTTGATTGTGCGTTCTCTCGTGCTTGCACGGTATGAGAGTTTTCTGTTTTTTGGTGCGGGTCTTTTCCCGCTTATCGGCGGAGTACTCTATTATAGTGCAAGTTCAAAATGAGGCTTGACATTGTCAGCAAATTTAATATAATCTATAATAATAATTGAAAGGAGGCTTATCTTATGGTTAGGGAATTTACAATTGGTGGTGGTGTGATGTGGTTATTATTGGTGTGCATTATACTGGCACTGGGCATAATACTTGAGCGGCTTTTTTCACTTTTGATAAAGATAAGATTAAATCCCAAGAGTTTCCTGGAGAAACTCATTTCTACAATTGATGCCCAGGGTGTTGATGCTGGTATTGCGCTGTGTGACCATACAACATCTCCGGCCGCAAAAATTGCCAGAGAGATTCTGCAAAAGGCAGACAAAGGTAAGGATGCAATGGAAGAGGTTGCTGCCCGTGCTGCAGCAATTGAACTGGGATTTTTGGACCGGGGTATGGCTTTATTAGCAGGTTTGACTACGGTTGCACCATTCTTAGGATTTTTGGGTACTGTTACAGGAATGATTCGTGCATTTGCAGCAATAGCAGCAGCAGGCGAGGTTGAACCAACAATCGTTGCCAGTGGTATTTCTGAGGCATTGATTACAACCAAATGGGGTTTGATTATCGCAACCCCCCTGGCAATATTGCACATTCTCTTCTCCGGTAAGGTTGATGGATACACAAAGGATATGGAAGAGGTTGCTGCGGGCTTGATTGACTATATGATTGAACATTATCAGAAAAGGAAAAAATAGATGGAGTTGAGGGCGAAGAAAAAAATAAGCGCCATCATCCCTACTGCCTCAATGGGCGATATCGCATTCTTGATAATCATCTTCTTTATGACAACCACAGTATTTACCCGGGAAAAAGGTATAAAAATGCTCCTGCCTGAAAAATCCCAGACCGAGACCAAGGTCAAACCAGAAAATGTTGTTTCAATTCTGATCAATCCTGAAGGCGCATTGAAATTAAAGGCTTCCGGATATGATGGAATTGATATTTCTCCACAGCAATACTCTGAAGTCCGCCGGATAGTTGAAGAAAAACTTCTTGAACGGGATACCCTGCTTGTGGTTTCATTGAGAACAAGTAAGGATGCAAGATATCAGGCAATGATTTCAGTGCTTGACCAGATAAAACTGTGTCGGGTTATCACCCAGGATGGCAGGGAGTTGAGGGCAAATAAGATAAGTTTAATACCAACCAGTGAGGAATGATGCGTAAGAGTATTATAAGAAGATTTACAAAAACACCGGACATTCCCACTGCATCAACTGCTGATGTTGCATTCTTGTTGATTCTTTTCTTTATGGTGACAACCGTGTTCAGAGCAACTGCACTCAATCTTAAACTTATTTTACCCAAGGCAAAATCTACTGAAAGAATCTTGATCCGAAGAAATATCACCCATGTCTGGGTTGATAATAACGGCAGGGTGTTTATTGATGATAGTCTTGTTCCAAAGGAAAGGGTGAGTACAAAAATGCTCCCCAAGATTGCAGAAAATCCAGAGCTGGTTACGATTCTCAACATTGATGAAAATATTGAATATGGCACTGTTGATGTTGTTCTTGATCAACTGAAAGAGTCTCGGGCATTTAAGATAACTTTTGCCACTGAATTTGGAGGTTAATATGCGCGACCATAAATTGATGTATGGTGTATATTTCCGCACTGGTATGCTCCTGGGCATAATCATTCTAATCCTGTTATTTCTGTTTTTACCCTATGCTGAGGTTGAACCTTATAAGTTGAGAAAAGAGATTGTAACGATGGTTGAGCAAATCTCCGCTGAGATTGAGAAATATGAAGAGCCACCACCAGTGGAAAGACCAAAGGTTGCAGTGGCAGCAGCCGCAACCGAAGTTGCTGAAGAAGCAGTTGAAACAATTGCAGCGACTGAATTCCGGGAAGACATTATAAGAACCCAGCCTACAGGTCCGGAGATTGAAGTGGTTCCCTATTTTAAAGTAGAGGTAAAACCACAGCCCATATCAATGCCACCCCCTGAATGGCCTGAACTGGTAAAAAGGGCAGGCATTGAAGGTAGTCTGCAGGTGAAATTCTTGGTGAATATTGATGGTAGTGTGATTGATGTTCAGGTTGTCAAATCCAGCGGTAATCAACTCCTTGATGAAGCAGCAGTTGCAAGCGTGTGGAAATATAAGTTTACGCCGGCAAAACAACGGGACAAACTTGTCAGGGTTTGGGTTTTTAGAAAGATAGAGTTCAAATTCAAATGAATACCCTTGACAAATTCTTTTTTTTTATTATAATAGATATATAATATTAGCAAAAAAAGGGGGTGAGAAATAAAAGCAAAAAAGAGACAAAAAATAAATATTGAAGAAACAAAGCAAAGGAGGCATAAATGAATAGGATGAACTGGCTTTGCCTGTTGGCAATATTGGCATTAGCATTTGTTAGTTGTGGTAATGAGCCACCAGAAGGTTTCTACGACGGGACACCAAGAGATGACACATTGATCAATGCTGTGCTTGATGCACATTCGGAGTTTCTTAAGACCGACGATGTCTTTCTGGATAGTTACATTCCGATAACACTTGCAGCAGTTACATTTCCAGTGGCAGATTCATACTTTAAGACTGAATCAGTGCTTGTTAAACAGCATGTAGATAGTCTTCATGACAAGATTGCATCAAGTTCCCGTTTTAAGGACCTCTGGTATACAAAAGATACGACCTGCACAGTGTATCTTTACGATACATTTAACCTCATACAGGAGGTCCATTATGATACTTTGTACAAAGGTTATTATTTCTGGCAGGGTGATACAAACAAAAAACTTGACATTGTGATCGTGGATAGCACTGGTGGATATTATTCTTATGATACCATCACTGTAGAAGGACTGCGTCATCTGTATGTGGAACCAGTAAAAGAAAAAGTATGGGATGAAGAACTTGGCGATTCAGTGTTGAAAATCAAGGAACCACGGGAATGGATTTTGAAAAGAATTTCCTACGGTAATTATGGATTACCGAATCGTGCTGCCAGTATTCCGTACATTTATACCGCAATATTGACTTCCCAGAACACATCCAGAATTGATACAGTATGGGCGAGTAATACCGATACACTGTATCCGCATCATGCAATGAACCGTTTCCGCTCAATAGATTCGCTACTTGAGTATAGTGCTGGTGACTCAGTGACAATCGCAATTACTCTTTCCGGGACAATTACGAGTGATCTCTGCACATTCTTTGCGATTCAGGATGGCAAGAAGGTTCAATTGCCAGGTGGTTCAGGAAAGATTGGAATCAGTGGCACAGGTGTGAAAAATCTTGTTATTGAAGTGATCGTAACCGACGGATTGATCTATGTGAAACCTGCCAGTCAATTATTAGCAAGATTCTGGCTTATACCCGTAAGGGTTAATTAAGGAGGTGTGCAATGAAAAAGCTATGGGCCTTAATCCTTGCCGGCGCACTCTTATTTGGTGCTGAATATGGAAAGATTACCGGTAAGGTAAGAGACGCTGAAACCGGTGAACCTTTGATTGGCGCGGATGTGATTATTGAAGGTACAGAGCTTGGTGGTGCAACTGATGAAAAGGGTGATTATGTGATTCTCTATGTGCCTGCAGGAAACTATGTGGTTACTGCTTCATATTTGGGTTACGATCCATATACCTATACCCAGGTGATTGTCAATGCTGACCAGACCACCAATCTGAATTTCCGATTGAAACCAACTGTGATTGAAGTTGAAAAAGTCACGGTCGTTGCTGAGAAACCACCGATTGTTGCTTCTCAGGTGCAGAGTGGACATTCAGTAACCTCGCAAGACATTGCCCGTTTACCTGTGACCACAATTAACCAGGTTGTTACCTTGCAAGCTGGTGTATCTACATCCAATCTTGGAACCCATATTCGTGGTGGCAGAAACGAAGAAGTCACTTACTATGTTGATGGTATTATGACCAAGGTGCCACACACTGGTGCATTATCAACTCAGATAAACGCCTCAGCCGTGGAAGAAGTATCAGTGGTTAGTGGCGGTTTTGATGCAGAATATGGTGATGCACTTTCAGGCATCATTAATGTTGTGACAAAAGAAGGTGGAACAAAACCATCCGGCAATTTCCGGTATCTGACCGATGAAATTTTCTCAATGGATGCACTTAAGGAAAAACTGAATACTGGTTATAACTTTTATGATTTATCCCTGGGTGGTCCACTACCTGCAGTTCATAGAATAAAATATTTCCTTTCTGGAGAATTGACCTTAACCGATGCCTATGCCGAGGCATTATACAAAGTACCTTCACCAAGAAATACTTATCGCGCACAAGGAAGACTCTCATATACGATGCCGAACAATAAAGGCAAAATTACACTGAGTGGATTCAATTCACGGGATCAGTATGTGACCTGGTCATCAGGGGGTTTGAAGTATTTTCAAAATAGACCAATGAGCAGGACAAAAAATTACATACTTTCTTCAACATTCAACTATATGCTCACTGCCCAGACCCTGTTTTCTCTTAAAGCAGGAATGACCCATTATGACCGACTCTATGGAACAAGGGATTATGCCTGGGAACAGGAAAATGACCATCAGTGGTATTCTGATTACCGGCTCAAGGCAGAACATTGTATAGAGTACCTTACTGAAGGTGATTTGCCTCCCAAAGATGTGATTGTTGATAGTGTAATGCAATATCATACAGAATATAACAACAGTGGAGAATTAGCATTGCGGCATAATCCTTATGGAATTGAAAACTGGTTTTACACTTATGGTGATTACCGGGTCTGGAGATACTGGCAGAATGATGATATCCAGGCGAGATTTGATGTTTCTCATGCAATCGGTAAAATTCACGAATTCAAAACCGGCGTTGACTATGTGACCTACAATCTGAAATACTATGATAATAACCTTCCCTGGGTTGCAAATCCATTCTGGGATTACTATGAGCGAACACCATTCAAGGTTGCTGCGTATCTCCAGGACAAAATGGATTTTGAAGGTTTGATTGCGCGACTTGGGATAAGATTTGACTATTTTGATCCTAATAGCTTCACCTACAAAGTTCCGAATGACCCCAAAAATGATACACTCAGCTGGGCAGAAAAGAGTTATAGGGTTTCACCAAGAATTGGTTTCTCTTTACCGGTAACCGAAAGAATGAAATTCCGTTTCAATTATGGACATTATTTCCAGTTGCCTGCACTTGATGATATGTTTGGCACTACTGACACCGCAGTGATCAGGCTTGCACTTTCACGAGGGAACACCATCGTTGGAAATATCTTTATGAAACCAGAGAAAACAGTTCAGTATGAAGTTGGTATTGAAAATCAGTTCACTCAGGACGTGGTATTGGGCTTTACTGCATATTTCAAGGATGTCTATGACCTATCGCAGATTCGTCAGGTTATTGCCCTGCCAATGCCTTACTTCCAGTTTTTCAATGTTGACTACGGAAATATCAAGGGATTTGAGATTCGGCTTGACAAACTAATGGCAAATAGTGTATGGGCATTTGGATTGAGTTACACACTTCAGTTTGCAAAAGGAACTGCTTCTTATGCGGGCGAATTCTATTATGATTTCTACTACGGCGGAATTGATCCGATCACAGGATTACCTTTGCAACCTCCGGTCATAGATTACTGGCTTGACTTTGACGAGCGGAATATTGTGAATGCCAATCTTGATCTTTCCTTACCACATGATTTCATCTTTATTCCCCTGCAGGACTTCAATTCCTCATTTGTCTTGTCCTACCATTCAGGACATCCATATACACCTGTTGATTTGAGAGGGAACAAACTCGGTGATGAAAATTCAGCAAGGATGCCTGGTTGGTGGGGTGTGGATATGAATGCGAGCAAACTGATAAGGATTGGTCCGGCGAAATTCCTTTTAAGCGCACTGGTTGAGAATCTCTTTAATACAAAACAAATCATTGATGTCTACACTACTACTGGCGACCCGGACAATCATGGTGATGCGGAACCTACGCTCACTCAGTTTGGTAATATCACTATTGCCTCAACCCGATACTCACCACAGGCAGATTATAACCACGATGGACTGATTACACCGCCGGAGATGAAGACAGCATATATCGCAACGAGAACAGACTACTATCTTGACCCAACAAATTACAATGGTCCTTTCCGGATACGAATCGGTGTTGGTTTAGGATTTTAAGAGGAGGCCAAGATGAAAAAGACATTGACCTTGGTGCTTTTGATGGCTATTATAGCCTTTGCCAGGACGGCAACATCTATACCTCAATACCGTCCGTTTGAGATAAAGAAGCACGACATCAATAATGTAGAAATGTGTGTCTCTAACTATGGTAAGTTTGGTCAAACCAGTGCAGGTAATTCAGGTTTGTTCTGGCCCAAAGGTAGTGGAAATACCTACATCTTTGGTGCTGGACCCTGGTTTGGCACAATTGATGGTAATGATACACTGGTAACCATTGGCTACGGTCCACATGGTGGCGAGGCTGAATTTACTCCTGGATTGAAAGATATGGCATCCAGTGATCCGAATGCCATTATTTTTATGTATCCATCGCCCTGGCCACCTCCAGCCGATGTATTTACTATGGCTCCGCAGATTAATAAATCCCATCAGGATTCCTGGTGTGCCTATAATGACCTTGATATAAATCAACACATTCCTGGTGATACGAGACCAATCGGTCTTGAAGTCTATCAAACTGTCTATGCCTGGAATCTGAGCACGACCAAAGATATTATCTTTGTAAGATACGAACTGAAAAATGTCAGTGGTAAGAAACTGACCAATTGCTATTTTGGTGTGTGCACAGACAACGACATTGGTAATGAATCAGGAACAAATGCCAATGATATTATCTCGGGCATTGTCGGGCAGTGGTATGTGATTGAAGGTGAATCATTGTGGGTTGATAACCTTGGTTATCAATGGCAATCACCAATTGAACCTGGTTGGGAAATTACTGGAGCAATTGGCTTTGATTATCTTCAGAGCCCCTGGGATCTAAAATCAGGTGTGGACAAAGATAATGATGGTATTCCTGATCAGTATGAGCGAGATAGTGCATACTACGTGGATAATGTGCCACCTACCCAATGGGATGTGGATGCAGATGGCACCCCTGACTGGCGCGATCCTTCAGAAATTCCTCAGTTAGGTATGAGTGCATTTAAACGTTTCACACTGAATCTTGAACCGAATAAAGACAATGAACGTTATATTACCCTTGCTGGTTATAACTTCAAGACCATGAATTACGAACCATACGATACATTACCCCCTCAGGCAGATGACCAGCGTTTCTTGCAGTGCAGTGGGCCATTTGAACTTGATGCGGATTCAATTGCGATAGTCCTTGTGGGAATAATGCTTACGGATTGGGATCATAATGATGCACGCCCGGATACTGCACTTGCAAAACTTGACCAGACTGTGCAGTATATTTATGATATGAACTGGTTGTTGCCTGGTCCTCCTCCACCTCCAACATTAACCTGTGTTCCAGGTGATGGAAAGGTGACCTTAATCTGGAATAATATTTCAGAGGTTACTCCGGATCCATATTATGATGTTGTTAGCAAACCTGGACAAAATTATGACCCATACTACAAACAGTATGATTTTGAAGGTTATCGGGTGTGGCGAAGTCCATCAGGAAAGACCGGTACCTGGTCTCTACTTGCATCTTATGATCTGGCAAATGGCATCACTTTCAAAGATACCACAATGGCTGATTCTATTGCACTGCAGGCAACTGATGTGGGCTTGACCCATTCATTTGTAGATACGGATGTCCGTAATGGATTTGGCTATTACTATGCGGTAACTTCGTTTGACTATAATCAAGTAAAAACAATGCTGGATTCAATCTTTATCCGAGACAAGTGGATTGATACGATTATTGGAAATGATACATTCTGGGTTTACGATTATGATACAATCAAGGTTCAGGGACCCAGGGCATTGTATTTTGAAAGCGGTCTGACCGGAGTTGTCGGAACACCGAGAAGAGATCCAGCAAATTACATAGCGGGAAAAGACACAATCATTTTTGTAAGTGGTAATGAAAAATTATTGGCAAATGTCAGTGCAAAGATTACCTATCCATTGCATATGACCTCAGACAATCAATTCTTACGCTTTGGTCCAATTGTAAGGGATAATGGAAATCCGAATTATTCAGCCTACCTTCTGGACAAGGATAGTGTGGCAGTAGACAGTTTCAAGGTAACGATACCACTTGATTCATTTGCCCACAGCCTTTTCTATGAATTCAAAGAGGTCAACGGCCTTAATGTCACCGCATCGTTCGTCAAGAGCAAAACAAAAGGTGCTGTGGTTATTTTTGATACTGTCACAAAAGAATCAGGTACCTATCCTGATTCTCTGATATCGTTAGCACCGGCAATCGTGGGAAGAGAAGTAAACTGGGCCTATCGTGGAAATGATTACAAAATAATATGGAAGAAAAAAGATCCTGGTGGAGAGGTCAATACAGTGACTGTGATTGATCTCAATACCGGTGATACAATTCCCTATAAACCATATCTTGAGAATACAGCGACAGATACACTGGCTGATGGTTGGTGTTTCCGTTCCCTCCAGAATCAATATACAAGCGATACCATAATATATGGAACTGCTCAGTCTGGAACCAGAACTTTGTATATCTGCAGTGGCAAAATAGGAATTGCAAGAGGCTGGTTGAATCCAGGTGGTGAACCCAGACCGTCAGAAAATGATGTCTGGATTGTCAGGGCTTCGGCTAACTATGCACCGGCACCATTCAAGAGCACATTTGCCATTGTTTCAACACCTGCGAGCATGCTAACAGACACGACAATTACCCTCAATGTCAAGGTCGTGCCCAATCCATATCTTCTCCACAATGAATGGCAGCAATCATCACTTGTCAGGAGATTGAGATTCATAAATCTTCCTGATGAATGCACAATAAGGATATACACCCTCAATGGTGATTTGATAAAGACCATTGTGCACAGAGCGACCATAGGGTCGGTTCAAGGTGATGCGGGTGGAGATGCATGGTGGGACTTACTGACTGAAAACCGTCAGATTGTGGCAAGCGGTGTGTACATCTTCCATGTTGATTCTAAGGTTGGTGAACAGGTCGGTAAGTTTGTCGTTATCCGATAGGAGGCAAATATGAAAAGGTACCTAACAATAATCTTGATATTGGCGATTCCCCTGTTTGCAGATTTTGCCAAACTCGGGACATCAGGTGCCCAGTTCTTGAAGATTGGTGTAGGTCGTGGTGCAGCAATGGGTGAGGCATTTGTCGCTATTGCTGATGATGCCTCAGCCGCCTACTGGAACCCGGCTGGGCTGGGCATATTGAATGACCGTCAGTTATCACTACAGCATAATGAATGGATTGCGGATTTAAGACATGAATATCTTGCTGTTGTCCTTCCCCTTTCCAATATGGGAACACTCGGAATCAGCCTGACTGCCTTGACAATGGGCAAGATGGAATATACAACTGTGGACGACCCAAATACTAAAACTGTGCGTGAAGATACTGGTACCGGGACCTTTTTCAATGCTTCTGATTTTGCTGTTGGAATTTCCTTTGGAAGGATGTTCACTGACCGTCTTGCTGCTGGATTCACAATCAAGGCAATACAGGAAATGATCTGGGATATGTCAGCAAGTGGAATCGGTACGGATTTTGGCATTCATTATAATACTGGTTTCAAGGGGTTGAAAATTGCTGCCTCAATGGCTAATTTCGGCTCAGATATTAACTTTGGTGGCAGACAATTGGATACTTCTAAGGATCCGTTTCCTGATTCACCCCTGGATTATGAAGATATTCCTGTTTCTATGAAAGCAACTCCATTTTCTCTACCATTGATATTCAGGTTTGGTCTTGCAATGAATCCGGTTGAAAATGAAAATCAAAAGTTAACAGTTGCCCTTGATCTGAATCACCCGAATGACAATTACGAAACCATAAACCTCGGGTTTGAGTATGGCTACCTGAATACGATATTTCTGAGGGCAGGATACAAGGCATATCTGAACACGGATTATATGAAGGCGATGACCGGCGCTGAACCAGTGTATGATTCTGCTCAAGAAAAGTATACCTATCCAAAATGGGGCGAAAATACCGAGTGGCTTCTGAATAACCTCTGTGCTGGTGTTGGATTCAATCTGAAGATGGCAGAAAGGGAATTGCGCATTGATTACGCCTATATGAATAAGGGAGTGTTAAAAGCGACCCACCGTCTTGGACTGATTATTGGATTCTGAAAAATCGGGCGGGGTTCTGAATTTCTCAGAACCCCGCCCTTAAAAGAGGAATAAAAATGAAGAAATTTTCTGTTTTGTTGATTATGGCGGGCATTGTTCTGGGTTCTGAATTTGTACCCAGAGAAAAAATTGAAACATTGGCATATAAGTTCGTTGAACAGAGATATGGTTCAGAATACAGGTTGAGTAATGTCATAACCTATTTTGGCATTGATGAAAGCCCCAATGCTCATGGTTATGTATTTCAAGATGGAAAGGATAGTATAACCATTATAATGGGTGCAAGATATACTACATCACCGGTTGGTGAAATATATCACAGTGCACCATATTGTGAGAAATTCCTGAACCGTGCATTGGATAATTTGAGAAAGCAAATTTCTGGTGAGCCGGTATTCCAGCATTACTACTATTTTGGAGCAGGGGAAGAATATGCAGGTTTTGATGTAGATGGAAAAAAGATGTTGGTAAATGTCCGAAACGGACAGATTCGCTTAAATGAGGAATTGGAAAAATGCAAGTCTGATCCAAATCTTGAATCGCTCACAAGGCAGAAGTGGGAGCGATATCTGGAGATTGATGATTTTAGAATCCTGCAAAGTGGTTATGTTGATTCGGTGCCTTTTATTGACTGGGTGTATGGATGTTCACCAACTGCTGCTTCTATGATGTTCTGGTACTGGGATTATCGGGGTTATGGAAAACTTGTTGATCATTTTTTCACACACTGGGACAACCCTGAGAATGAATGGAATGATTGTGCCAATACGAATCGTGAACTTGCTATCGCAATGAATACTGATACTCTGACCGGTGGCACAACGATTGGTAATATCAGACCTGGTATGCTAACCGTTGCGAATACATATAATAGTTATTCATTTACATCTGCCACCTCACCACAGGGTGGCAACTGGAACCAATATGTTTTCTCCTGGATAAAAACTGAGATTGATGGTCAGCGGCCCTGTCACTGGAATGTTCTTTATTACTGGTATCCACCAATGTCTGATTATATTAATCATTCCATTACTGGTGTTGGTTACGAGATTACCAGTAGTGACACATTTGTCATTGTCCATACAACTTGGGATAACAATGAACCGCTCTGGCCCCTGTGGACATATTATAATGGAGTGTATTCTTATGATTATGTCGTAACCCTTGTACCTGGTGGTTCAAATCCAAATAATGTTTTCCTGGATTATCCAAGGGGTGGTGATACTTACAATATACCGGTAATGTTCAAGAATATAAAATATGCGATTCGCTGGCATACTGAAGGAACTGAGATTGATCATATGAAACTATGGTGGTCAAAGGGTAATAATCTTGATAGTTACGATTCATTGCGCTGGACATTGATTGCCAACAATGTTCCCAATACTGGTAAATATGTCTGGACCTGTACAGATGTTGTTGGTTGCTCACTCCGGGTGAATATTAGTGCCCTGAATTCAGGTAACACCCGGCTTGCTGCAGATGGAAGTTTTGGCAGGTCTCGGGTAGTAGAATTGAACCACTCTACAAATGTTAATCTGATCGGACATTATGACACACCAGGCTGGGCAAATGATGTTGTGGTTCTGGGTAATTATGCATATATTGTGGATGGTCCTGCAGGTTTGATTGTCTTGGATGTGAGTGATTCAACATTGCCTGATTATGTAAATCAGATAAGCCTGCCAGGCAATTCAATCACGATTACCGGCTCATCCCAGTATTTATATATTGGTGATCGTGAAGATACCCTGAGAATTCTTTCGTTGTCCAATCCAACAAATCCTGTTCAGATAGGAAAATTAAGTTTAGCAGATGATGTGCTTGGTTTATTTGTTTCAGGCAATACGCTCTATGTTTGTGCTCGGTCTCAAGGATTGGTCATTGTCAATGTGCAAAATCCTGCAAGTCCAGTAATTCTCGGGACATTCAACACCGCAGGGTTTGCCTATGATGTTGTAGTTTCCAATAACTTTGCCTATGTTGCAGATGCTACAAAAGGTGTGAGAATAATAGATGTTTCAACCCCTTCCAATCCAGTTGAAACAGGATATTATGATACGAATGGAATAGCATATAGTGTGGCAAAAGCAGGCAATTATGTATATGCTGCAGATGGCACGGCTGGAATTAAGGTCTTTGATGTATCAAACTCTGATACCCTTGTATTGTTAGGTTCTCTTGATACGCCAGGAACTGCTTCTGGTGTCCAGTATTTCAACAATCACATTTTTGTTGCTGACGGAACAGCAGGTGGTATCAGGGTGATAAATGTTGCCAGTCCATCAGCACCCGCAGAAGTTGGATATATGCTCTCGGTCAGTACTGCTACGAGTTTTGATGATAGAAATAATCTGATTTATCTTGCTGATGGCAATTCTGGATTATTGATTATCAAACAGGATGTTGTGGGTGTTGAAGAAAATTACAAAGAGTCCATCTCTGGTTTTTTGAAGGTATTGCCCCAGCCCGCCAACTTGAATTCTTCTGTGCATATTCAATTTTCAATCGACAAAGAAATAACAGGGGCAATTGAAGTTTTTGATATCACCGGTAGAAAAACCGCAACGATTTATCAAGGCAGATTATCCAAAGGCAATAATGATTTTCTGTGGTTACCAGATGGTTGCGCGTCTGGCGTTTATTTTGTGCGGGTTCATACTGGTGAACATAACTTCATTATTAAGGTGCTTCTGGTTAAATAAAGAAAAAAGGAGGTGATGCGATAATAAAAAATAATAGCAGAAAAGCCAACCACAATGTGGTGGTTATGGTGATATATGAAATATAAAAGAAAGGAGAGAAAAATGAAGAAACTATCAATTATTATGGTTTTTGCCTGTGTAATCTGGGCAGTTACTGTGCCCGCAAATATTGACAGGGCAAAGATGGATGATGGTACAGGTACTTGTGACAAACATGTCCCGGTAATGGTCACAAGAGATATTGAAGTTGCCGATTCTTCAGCAAACGAATATTCTATGTGGACCCAGATGCAAGAATGTCTTGCTTATGAGCCGGGTGACGGTTATGTTGAATTTGTCTGCAGAAATTTTGTCACAAGTGGCAACCTTGATGTATGGCAGAATGATAACATTTTTAGTGGCGCATTGACTGATGTTGAGGTTTATGCAGGTGATCTTGGTCCAGCCCGGTATCCTGGTGCAGTGGCTTCAATAAATGGTTCTGGCCCACATATCTCATTTCCATATCTTATCGGTGGTGCCTGGGGTGGAATGGGTGCTCAATATGAGAGTGGTGGCTGGTTCTCTTCATTCTGGGATACACCAGTAGATGTGGGCACAGGAAATTTGGGAACCCATAAGAACCCTGGTAAGCAGTTGCCGAACGGTAACATACTCTTTGTTGGTGTTGAACAAAATGGTAATATTCTCTGGAGCACATACAGCACGGACCTTACTACAAGACTTGCCGGTGGCACGATTGCACCAGCAGTTTCAAATTATTGGGGCTTTGATCTGAATGGCGGAATTGCCTACGTATTTTATTATGATGATGCACTCAATGTTTACTACAAGACAACAACAGATGGTCTGACCTGGAGTGCCCAGCAATCTTACAACCTGGTCTGGCCCAATCCATTTCCGAGCAATATCATTGCTTACACCCAGCTTGCGGTTACCGATGCGGGTAATCCGATTCTGATCTTTGATAACTGGCATGGTGATGATTATGGTGCAGGCAATTATCCTTATCGTGGTAAGGTCTATGTTTCCACGGCTTCAGGTGCCAATTGTATAGAAGTGGGTAATACTGCAACTGATGCACGGAATTTCTATCCAACAGTTGCTGCGGAAGGTAATTATGTGGTGGCGCTATTTGGTCAGCCGCGCAGTGGCACAGGTCAGTATACATTCTGGGATGTCTATTATAACTATTCCGCGAATAATGGTGCTACCTGGTCAACACCAAGAAACCTGACCGGTTCCATTACTGACCACAACAACTGTCTATGGCAGATTTCCAAGAGGCTTGATTCCGCAGGAAATGGACAATTATTCTTTGCATTTGGCTGTGCTATCGCAGATCCATTGCTGGATCTCTACTGGAACATCAATAATGGAGGAGCTGCGACTCCTGCTCGCTGGTATGTTGGCAGGAATCCAATTGTGGGTATTGCTGAAAACAGAACCGAGACACCGAAGAAACTTGCACTAAGTATTGCACCCAATCCAGTACGCAATCAAACTGGCATTTCCTATGCCTTACCCAAATCAGGCAGTGTTTCAATTAATCTTTACACTGTTGATGGCAGATTGGTCCAGACCATTGACCAGGGCAATAGAAATGCTGGATTTTATACCACTTCACTTGATACCCGTGAACTTGCGAATGGTGCCTATATTGCTGTGCTGAAGGCTGACAAAAAGGTTGTTTCAGCCAAATTGGTGGTCACCCACTAATCAATCTACTTAAGAATAAAAAAAGGGGGCTTTTTCAGCCCCCTTTTTTTCTACAACATCTTCTCCACTACTACTTAATACCTACTACTTACCATTTCTTTTATGTCTTTTTCTCTTATCTTATTATTCCCAGCCAGGTGCCAAATAAAAATTGTAATCTGCCGATAAGTAGTGATAATCGTGCCATAACTGTATAACCAAAAGATGCACCAAAACCAACCATAATGAAGATAATACCAATATAGGAGACCGGTTTGAGAATTCCTTTATGTTCTTTGGAAAAGAAGAAGAAGAATATCGTGGCAATGACACCGACGAATATTAGCACTGCCCATAATCCCTGCTGCCAGTTGTTAAACAAATGGGGATAAACAACTGTTCCTTGAATTTGCTTAATGATATCTGCCTGCAATATGGCAGGGATGCTCACACCTGAAGAGAATCCCAAGGCAACCGCAATAGGAATCCGCACAAGCCAGGATACCTTGGGAATAAACCTACAAAAATAGAGTAAACCAATGATCATCGGAATGAGCACAAGATAATTTCCGCCCTGCAAAGGCATAATGAGCCTTGGTGTCAATATCAGATGCCAGGTTACGGCAATGGCATAACCATTTGCTACACCCACAAATAAATGCTCACAAAATCTATAAAATGGATTCTCTTTATACAGAAAAGAGAGAATTCCGATGGTCAAGAATGCACCAATCCAGATCCAGGGATCATTGCTCATAAAACCTCCTAAACTCTCTTGCCTTTTTATAAATTTCTAAATCCTCAAAAGTCTTAAACTTTTTCTTTTCTTTACTGTTCTTTTCCATTTTTATTCAACCCTTTTCCATTTCACTCAATTTATTTAACCATTTAACCATTTGTTTTCTTCTTGCGGGTGGCAAAATGTCCGATGTTACCGATGATGACCAGAAGCAAAATCATAAGATGGGCAATAGACTGGGAACTCATCCCCCTTGTCGCTGGGGTTGGACCGGTAAGATTATATTTTGTATTGACAAGATACTCATATTCAGAAGCGCCTTTCAATCCGGCAATCATTCCGCTCATCTGTCCGGTCTGTAGGAATGGATAGAAATCAGGGGCAGTGACCGCAGTTGCACCTGAGCCGACCTTTACACCAAATCTTGTATTTGCATAGGTTACCCAGGATTGAGGAATGGCACTACCTGCAATGGAGACAATAATCCCAATATCATTATAGTTTTTTATTCTTTTCATCATTTCAAGAGATCCGGTTCTGTTTTTATAGTAATCTGCAGGAAATGCCTGACTGATATCAGAACCCATTCTCAGAACCGCAGCGAGCCACAATGGTGGAAAACCCAAAAAGACATAATCCCTTCCGTATATTATTGAATCTGCGTTTATCATTGCCTGGCTATTGAATTCCTGGGTCACCTGGTCAAGTCCCTGTTTTGCAAGCCCAGGACCCTGAATATAAGAAGTCATCACAAGAACAGGAATTCTTCTTGCAAAAGCATGTCGCAAAAGGGCAATCAACATTGGCTGTAGTTCAGGCATTGTCTGAGGGTCATAATCCGCAGCAATCAGAATGCCTTTTGCCTCAGGGTCAATTTCTTCAATGGTATTAAATAATGTCTGGGTTGGCGGCATTACATTTGTCTTTATTGCAAATGGGAATATTAACGGTATCAATACCGAAAGTCCAACAAGCAAGAAAACAATTCTTCTATCAATTTTTAACAGATACTCCCACAGATTCATATTCTACTCCTTCCTATTTTAACCATCCAACTATCAGACGATTTGACCATCATTTTCCTCCCAGCCAGTTCCTTTCAATACCGAGCATAATCTTTAGAGAAGTTGAGGCAATTCCCAGACCAACGCCAAACAGGATTCCCCTTTTGGAAGCGGTATTTGGTACATCCATTATCCACTGAGCAAGATGAGGAAGTTTTGGTGAAATGTAATAACCAAGTGGTACCACACCAATCATTACGATGAATGCAGCAACAAGTAAGAGTGTGGCTTCAAATGTGCGGGCACGGAATGCACGATACGCTGCTGAAGCCATAAAAAATGCCAGAAGTGCAAACATTGTTCCACCAAGCGGGGTCATGATATTTTCATAGATTGTCTGGATTGAATATTTAATCACAATAAGTTTATTGCCAAGCATAAATTGTGGTTGAACTGGTAAAGGTCCCTTACCTTCCATTCCGCCAAAAAGCCCGATTATTGCCGTAACCAAAATGGCAATCAATGTAACATAAGAATAGGGCCAGTGTTCTCTTTTCCTTTGAATCTTGTCCAGGTGATGGTTTATCAAACTGCCCAATCCAAGGACCAGTGCGAATGCTGCAATGATTCCAAGCCAGTCAAGGAAGTACATATAGATATCCTTGGATATCTTGTGGGGAACAAAGAATTGGACAAGCATTGCAATGCCGATTATCAAAACAATTATTAAAGGAATTGTTCTTTGCATAAGACCTCCTTATTTTTGGTTAAATGGTAATTGGTTAAATAATTGGAACAACAACAAGATACCATTCTTTTTTATATCTAACCTTTTAACCATTTAACCAACTTTTTTCATTGAATATTGAATAAATTAAATACCGGGATGCCGATTTTTAAAAGGGCAAGGAATGTTGCTATTGCCATCACCCCGGCAATTACTAATTTGCAATAATCCTGACTCTTCAGCGCGGCTAAAAGCGTTGGGTTCCTTGAGATGTATGCACTTGCTGCATATAGTTCTTCACCAATGAGTGTATAATCGCAGGCCGTGATAAAGAATGGCAGTTGTGTAACTGCATCTGTTCCTGCAATCTGTATTGCACCAGTAGATGCACCGCTTTCTGCCATAATCAAAGATTCTGCCCAGAACATTCCAACCAGAAAATTTGTTGCGGGTTTTTCTCTGATCATAATGCCGCTTACTGCTGCTGCATAGGCAAACTGGGAATCAGTGACGAAATATACACTATCAGGATTAAATGCATCAGGTCTGCCTACTTTGTTATAGGATTCTTTAACAACCTCGCGAGCGACTGTATAGACAATCGGGTCACGGTTGGGGACGATTAATGGCGTATTATACTGCGCAGTCTTTTTTGCGACTTCAGCAAGAATATTCAAAGATGCAATTGTTGCGACATCGTCAATGACCGATGTCCCGGGAACATAGAGAATTGGTCTTCCCATTTCTGTTGCCCTGCCCACTGCCTCATCAATTGCTGACAAACCTGCAATGCGCCGCACAAAGATATCCTTTTTTGCCTTTTTTGTATATTCCATAAAGAATATGACGAGAAAGATGAATATCACAATGCCAATCAGGGCATTTATTCTACCGGTATGAAACCACTGGGGAGAAGCAACCACATAAGGTGTTGTCTTTGATGATATTCTTTCTCCATCTTTTGTTATTGCTACAATCTGGTAAGCATAAGGAATTCCGTTATATATACCAACCCGGTCCTGATATTTATCTATCTGAGTTCCCAGACGTGCATAAACACCATAATTTCCACTATCCTTTTCTGCCCGCATTACATAATATCCCAAGAATTCAGGTGGTTCTTTTGAACCTTTCCAGAAAAGTGAAATACTTCTTTTGCCATTGATGATTGTATCCTTTTCAATCTTGAATGGGATTGAGATTTCCTTAACCGCCCTTGCTTCATAGATATATTCTTTATCTGGTTCTGCAGTTCCATCCAAAAACTTTGTTTCATCCGGTGCAGTATAATCAACATATTTGAATCTATCAGCACTATCTCTTTCAGCACGATAGACAAGGGTAAGGTCATAATTCTGACCAATAACTTTCGGATTTAGTTTCCATTCTATTTTTATTACCCTACCTGTCATTCCTATTGAATCTGCTACAATCTTTGCCGGCATTGTGATCTGATAGTTTTTCCCAATGTAGTAATGGTATTCAATATCTTTTTTTATAGTTGTATCAGTATAAGAAAAGGTATCTTTGAATGCAGCGATAGAATCATAGACAAGGCGCAGCAATGCATAACTCTTTATCATATCATAATTTGGAGACGGTTCCCAGGTTATTCTGAAACCTTCTCCTTCGTCATTGGGAATATCACAAGTATGGATAAATTTTGGAGTGCCAATGGTAAAGAGTGGAGAAGATGGCTCTGAGAATATTTTTTCATTCCCTTTTATCCCTGCAACCTTATAGAAGTATTTTACCCCATCCTTCATTGTCGTATCACGGAAACTTTTTTGGTTCTTATCCACACTACCGAGGAGTTCATAATCGCCATTCTTTTCTGTGCGCCATATCTCATAAGTTTCGCCGAGGTAGAGGTCATTTGGTCTTCTCCATTTTATGATATTCCTTTTATTAATTGTATCTTTTATAACTAAATAACCGATTGAGACGACCTTTAGAAAATTCTTTTGATGGTTGTATTCCTTCATTCTTTCTTTTTTTACTATATCATAGAGATATTCGTTATCAGTCTTGATATCATTATCAATAAAGATGGTATCCTGAAATACAGTTTTTAAGAGTTTATATTTTGAGCGATAGATTTCAAAACCATCAAAATCCTTTTCTTCTTTTACATCCCAGGTGATGGTGATGCTGATGCTATCCTGATTGATTACCTTCAATGCCCGAACATTTTCGGGCGGATTCAGGACCGAGAAAACAAAGATAAAAAATATGGAGTTCATCATAAACACCCCTTTTTATAATTGTGCGCCCATCTTCAAACGTTGCCTTACATTCATGTTCCAATAAAAATCAGCAATTTAATTTTTCACAGTCGGATTTGACCGATATGAAGCTACTCTTAAGTATATTTGTTATTCCATAAAAATCAAGATAAATCTTACATTTTGCAACATTTTTCTGCCAGGCAGAGAAATGTTGCATTTTTTAGTCTTATTTTAGTAATACCACCTTCTCTTTAAAATTCCCTTTATTACCTTTGTTTATTTAACCATTTAACAATCTAACCAGTATTTGTTATTTAATTATTCCCAGCCAGGGGCCCAGTAGAAATTGTAACCGACCAATCAAAAGGCTCACCCTAGCCATTACTGTATAACCGAATGCCGCACCAAAACCGATCATAATAAAAACAATACCAATGCGTGAAGTGACTTTTAGTACTCCTTTGTGTTCTCGGGAAAAATAGAAGTAGGAAAGAGTGCACAGGACACCAACAAGCAGAATCACTGACCAGACTATGCCCGTGTTTCCCGCATGCCAGGCGAGGAAGTTCTCTTTTGTAAGAATTGTTCCCTGAATTTGCTTTATGATATCCGCTTGTATGGTTGCGGGAATAGCAGCACCTGTATAATAACCAATTTGAATGGCAATTGGTATTCTAACAAGCCAGGAAATCTTAGGAATAAATCTTGTGAAGTATAGTATACCAACAACAAAGATTATTATATAAAGTAATTTTCCTTGTCTGAATAACGGGTCAAAGAGTGAGGGAACCAGGATATTGTGCCAGTAGAATGTTACTGCATAGCCATTTGCTGCGCCAACAAAGACATGTTCAGCAAATTTGTAGAATGGGTTATCTTTGTAAAGAAAAGAGAATATTGCAAGGCTCAAAAGTGAACTAATCCAGATCCAGGGGTCATGACTGAAACTCATTTCTGCCTCCTCTTGATGAAATAACCTATGTTACCAATAATAATAAATAATATCATTATCAAATGGGCATAAGTAAGTGAAAGAAGCGATTCGCTCGCCTTTCTTCTTCTCTGTATTCCGAGTTTTCCTTCTACGATTTCTTCATATTCAGCACCGCCCTTCATTCCGATCAATAGACCAGAAAATTGACCGGTCTGAAGATAGGGATAGAAATCAGATGCTGAAACAGCCGTACACCCAGCACCAACCGGAACTCCAAATCTGTTTTGAGCATAGGCAACCCAGAGAAGAGGTGTATCAGCACCACTCAGTGATACGAGTAGTTCAATATTATTGTAGTTCTTTATCGTCTTCATCAGGGGCAGAGAATCTGTCTGATGACCGTAATAATCTTTTTTGTAAACCTTGGTAATACTCTCACCCATACCGAGCATTGGAACAATTGGTGGTGGCTGCCATCCTAAAAAGACATAATCTCTTCCATAGATTAGACTATCTTCATTCGTTTTTGCTTCGCGGTTATGTTCTTGCACGGTTTGGTCTAAGGCGGCTTTTGCCAGCCCCAATGGTTGCACATATAAACTCAAGACCAGCACCTTGATTCTTTTCTTGAAGGCGTGTCTGAGAACAGCAATTGCCATAGGCTCCAATTCTGGTTGTGTTTGAGGGTCATAATCGCAGTCAAGAATCATTGCTTTATCCTGATGAATTGTGTCAACCGCATTGAAAAGTTTTTCAACTGGTGTCATCACTCGGACATGCTGAGGGGACTTTATAATCAATGGAACAATTACTACAATAGCAAGGGCAAGATAGATGATTCTTCGGTCAATCTTTAGCATTAGATCAACAATCTTCATTCACCACCTCCAAGCCATGACCTTTCTATTCCAAGAATGATTTTCAGTGCTGTTGCCAATGAGCCAAGGGCGATGCCAAAGCCAATACCTCTTTTACCCGCAACATTTGGGACATCCATAATCCATTGGGCGAATGAAGGAAGATGTGGTGAAATTTTATTCCCAAGGGGGAGGATACCAATCATTACGATAAATGCTGCGACAAGAAGTAGACTTGCTTCGGTTGAGCGGGCACGGAAAGCACGGTATGCAGCAGATGCCATCAAAAATGCCAATAGCGCAAACATTGTAGAACCAAGCGGAACTTCAATATTCATATAAATTGTTTGGATGTCAAAAGGGAATGCACCGATTTTTGTCGGCAATGGTCCGGTACCGGCAACTCCACCGAAAAGACCGATGATTGAAGTGACAAAAAAGACAATGAGTAAAACATAGGAATATTGCCAGTTTTGTCTATGCCGACGAATTTTTTCAAAGTGGACACTCAGTAGACTCCCTAATCCTAAGACCAGCGCGAATGCAGCGAGGATTCTTAATAAATCATTACGTAACAACTCATCGGTTCCCTGGACATAAGGATGTGGTATTAAAAATGGAATAATACCACAAATTCCAAAGATGAAGACTAAAATCAGAGGGAGTGTTCTTTTCATATCATCCTCCTATCTAAACAAATTCAAGATTGGGAATTTCGTGCTAAGACCGATGACCGAGGCGCAAATCAGTACAATACCAATGATGAGTTTAATAAGGTCTTCCCCCTTGATGGCTCCTAAAAGCAATGGTTCTTTTGAAATATATGCGGATGCTGCATATAACTCTTCTCCAATCAATGTATAATCGCAGGCAGTGACAAAGAAAGGCAATTGTGACAACTGGTCGGTTCCCGCAATTTGGATTGCCCCAGTTGAAGCACCGGTTTCGGCAAGAATGAGAGATTCAGCACGGAACCAGCCAATCAAAAAATTCGCGGCTGGTTGCTCACGGACCATTATACCATCACAGGCAGCGGCAAAGGCAAATTGGGAATCAGTAATAAAATAGACGCAATCAGGATTGAAGGCGTCTGGCCTCCCCACTTTGGTATATGCCTCTTTTATGATTTCCCGTGCTACAGTATAAACGATTGGGTCAGCATGAGGATTTATGAACTTGGTATCATACTGAGCAACTTTCTTTGCTACTTCTCCCAGGATGTTCATTGATGCAATCGTGGCAATATATTCTATATAGCCTATTCCCGGAATATACAATAGTGGTTTGCCCATTTCTGTTGCCCTGCCCACTGCATCATCCACTGCTTGAAGTCCAGCGATTCTACGAATGTATAATTCTTTGCCTTTTTTTGCGTGATAAACATAATATAATATGATGCCACCAAAAATCATCAATGCAACGAGGATATTGATTTTATTGCGGTCAATCCACTGGGCAGAACTCATAACCGGTGAAGATATATCTGAAAATACTCTTACGGTATCTTTCAGGGAAGCAACTCTGTAGTAATATTTCGTTCCATCTTCGGTCTGGTCATCAATGGAATTTCTACTCCTGCCGATAAATCCTACCTTTTCAAAATCTATTCCATTTTCGCTCCGGTAGATTTCATAACCGTCAATAATGGCATCATCTGGTGACAACTGCCATTCTATTATTACAGCACCACCGCCATCATCAGGCGCATCATAAGCCCGCACCACCCCGGGTGGGGAGATGGTGGTTGTGAATATCAAGAGAAAAAAGGTCACTTTACCTCCTCTATGTTATGGTCATTGGGTTTAGGTTGAGATGTTGGTCTTTTTCTTTTGCCAAAGGATTCCCATATCAATGTCAAACGATAAATCTGACGCGAAATAATTTCATATTCATTTATGAGTTTATTACAAAAATCAGTTTCAACACCATATATATCACGAACTTGACTGAGTGAGACAATTGTCTCATTGCTTTCAGCAAGTGCATCATCTAAATATTTCTGAAAACCTTTGGTCTGGTGTCTTTTGGAATATCCCTCTGCAATAAGCCTGGGAATTGCTTTAACCGATCGTCTTAATTGACTGCCTAAGTCGTATTTTTCCTCCAGCGGCAACTTAGGGATTATTCTTTTTATGACCATAATTGCCGCATTGTATGATTCTTGATAGATTTCTAGATCTCTAAAACTGGCTATTTTTTTACTGCGATTCATAAACTAGCTTCCCAACCCTAACCCATCAACCATCTTCATTACATCCACACGGCATTTTCCCACATTTTGGGCATCCCTTGGCGTATTTCTCCATTGCCTTTTCTGCATCAATGCCAAGGATAGAACCAACTGATAATAACCAGGCAAGGCAATCAGCAAATTCTTCAGTGATCATTTTTTTATCCTTTTTGCGAATTGCCCGTGCCAGTTCTCCGGTTTCTTCAACAAGCCAGTTAAATGTCTTATCAAGACTCCTGTTTGAGTCTTTTTCAAAATATATTTCTTTTATGATTTCTTGGTATTCGTTCAAATCCATTACACCTCCCTTAATCAAAAAGGGAAGGGCGGATTGCCCTTCCCTTTACCATTCCTGTTTCAATTTCAACCCTTAGAATGCACTCTTATAATCATCCCATGGTTCGCCGCCAATGCCATTACCATTACCGTCAAGATTGTATCCATTTGTTGCTTGTACTTGTCTTGAAATCCATACGCGACGACCACCACCAATAGTTCTCTTGTAGTAGTAATCTACAATAGTACGATCGCCACCAGTATTCGTATAGATTCTCATATCACCAGGCACATAGCCACTGTTATCATAAACCATAATGTTGTTTGCATTAATAGTTGAATTATCTGTCAATCTTGTGAAGGTAATCATTACACCACTTGTCCCAATCGCGGTCACACTTTGAATCCTTGGAGGATTATTTGGGTCATCAACCCGGAAATAGGATTGCAAATCCGGCTCAGTTTCTTCAGGGCCATCATCATTGCCATCAAGCCTTAATAAGTATGCAGGTGTTTTTGAATCACCAAGTCTTTTAATATTATTACAGACAACAGTAATTGTGTAATTTCTACCAGTTGTCAATGGATTCTGGGGTTGAAGAACAATGCCATAGGGATCGCGAGAGACAATGTTTAGTGTAACTGAACCACCGCTTTCTTCAGCAAGCTTTATATTATTTGTATTCAATGTATTTGTGTCCATCGGTGATATTGCGGGAAAACCGATTTGTATCTGGGGCGTGGTATTATTAGTAGCAATCGTATCGGGCGCAAAGTTATCTATCGTAGGCTGGAATGTGGCAACAAGTGTATCAGAAAGCGGAGCGGTCCAGAATGTTGAATGGTAATCATCATAAGGCGTGCCATCAGCAAAATCGTCATTATCTCCATCAAGTGGCGAGCCATAAATATTTTTCATTCCTGATGAGCCTGAAACAAGTCTGAGTAGAAATGATCCAGAATCAGGTACATTAGAGATTGAGATATAGAGAGTTTTGATCTCAGGGTAGTATTCGGTGGTAATCAGATTACTTGAGATTGTTGCATTGGTTCTTACATCCAGAATAACGATGTTGTCTTTATTGGTGACACTTGCAGGATCCATATAATCTGAAAAACTTACGGTTATCAAACCCTGAATTTCTGGGGTGCTTCCATTCTGATCAGTCATCTGAGTGTAGTTGACAGGTGTAATACTTGTCACTGTAGGCAGATTTCCTGCACCAATACCCTGAGGCATATCAGGGTCTGGTGACAGGATATTCTCTGCCTTTTGACAGGCAATCACCAACAGGAAACTTAACCCAAGAAATATCAATTTCTTCATTTTTTACTCCTTTCACCCCTCTTATAACCTCTTCCTTCAAGGTGGATGGAAGGGTCAGGGGTCTTAGAATTTCAATGTTGCGGAAATTCTCCAATTTGTCAGGTTGGTTAACTGATTAAAACCCATTAGATCAATTTGCAGGTTATCATTCACTGCCCAACCAATGCCATAGAAATAATCGGTCTGAGGTGTATTCACTTTTTTTGTCTCATCTGAACCGATCGGTGCAGGGTTAGGATCAATCAGATCTTCGGTAACTGTGCCTGTGCCATCAACAGTTCTGGTTCTTTGTGGTTCATACTGGACAAGTTCGGTGACTGTAGTATAGTCATCCATCGTATAGGTATGCTGGGCACCAAGTCTGAGAACCAATGGCTGGAATAGATAGAATTCAACACCAATCGGAAGGGCAATGGCTCTGGTCGTACCTGTGATTTTTGTCATCCAGGTCTGACTTGACCAGATGGTCTGCACATAGTCATCAGGGTCAAAACTGACACCATCATTGTCATCATAAACTCTTCTTGAGACCGTTGTATCTCTGGCAAGAGTTGAATCAAACACAGATGAAGTAGACAGGAGTAAGCCAAATCCTAATTTCAGTCTTTCTGAAACAATAAAGAGCTGTTTTGTGCCGATCTGGATCTCTTTGATGTTTGAGGAACCGTCATAATAGGTAATTGTATTGGTTGTATCCCAGGTAAATTGCGCCATGATATTTGCCCGTGTCTTGTAATAGTAGTCCATAGCATTATCACCATAACTGAGGGATTGGTTGTAGAATCCCAGATAGAATCTACCCTGGGCATTTTCATTGTAATTATAGAATGCGCGGACATTGACTGACATAACATTGCCCGACTGTTTCTGATTCGCAGTATCAATGATATTGGCACGGGTGTAGAATGTGTTTGTATCAGCGGGATTTGTATAAATCGTAGAATCTCCTGTAATATTTGCTTTTTCTCCATAGCCAATTAATCCAAAGCCCGCAAGGAGTCCGATGGATATCTTATCCATATCTTTCCAGACACTGAATAATAGGTCATTTTCTCCATAATTGTAGTTATTATCACCTGCAAAATCTGCCCTATTTATAAGCGTAAAACTATTTGTCGTGAGGTCTTCCACTGTGTAATCATAGGTGAAGTTATTCAAAGGGTCGGTCAGAATAGATTTATTATCAATCCTGAGATATCCAAGGCCTAAACGTAGATTATCCAATTTGTAGCCCAGACCAACAAAGACATCATTATCTTTTGTCTGTTCATAGGCTGAACGTGTCTGCGTCTCAATAATCCGCTGGTCATAGACACCATTGTTATCATTGTCATTCCAGTCAATGGTTGTCAATTTACCGTCTCCAAATATCTGATTGCCATTGGGATCAACAAGACCGGTTGCCAGGGCTGTTTTGTCAACGCTATGGTCATAGACCATACCAGGATAGAATTTGCCCAGGTTTGTTGCCCCGCCAACCAGGATATAGGGGACACTTCCATTAGAAAACAGATTTTCATTACCCGTGACCAGATTGGATAGACTTGTCCATGCCCGTGAACCCTGTATCTCACAGATTCTTGCCGGGTCAAAAAGCAGGTCATAGTCATCCTCAAACATTCCTGCAGTAGACTGATACCTGAATGATTCATATATCAGTCCAAAAGATAGCGATAGCATAATCGCTATGGTCAAGGCATATTTCATATTACCTCCCTTTTGTTATGCCTAAGAAAGCCTGAAAAATTGGCGATCCAGGATTTAGAATTGGTCTAAACCAGGACCCAGCCAAACATGCACATTTAATTATTATTGTGAAATCACCTCCTTTGTTGAAAATCTTACAACATTATACATATCTATTGCAAAAAGTCAACAACTACATACATTTAAGTCTCCCCTTGACATTTTAAGAAAATTTATTATAATATATTCAGTCATAAAGGGGGTCTTATGAAAAAACTTATGCTGTTAGGGCTACTCGCCACAGGTGTTTTTGTTTTTGCCAGCCAGCGGGTTGTGGTCTTTGAAGAATTCACCAGGGTTTCAGGCTGACCTTATTGTCCTGGTGCAGCAAGAGGTCTTGCTGAGAACTATAATCGTTCTTATGATTCAGTGGTAGTCATTGCTTATCATGCCAGTGGTTATCCATTTTCCTGTCCTGATGGTGTTGCCAGGTGGACATATTATGGTATCAGTGGAACGCCAATAATTCAGGTTGACGGTAATAATCAGGAGGTTGGCGGCGTGAGTATGCCTGGCACAATGTATCCGATATATAGACGCTGGATTACCCAGAGACTTGCAGTTTCAAGCCCGCTCACCATTGATATGACCTGCACATATGATACGGTCTCAAATAGTGGTACAGTCACAGCATCAATAACTAATACTTCAACTGGAACCGTTTCCGGAACTCTTCAATTTGCAGTGGTTGAAAACAACATTCCTTATTCCTGGTATGGATTGACAACAGTTGAGCATGTTTGTCGGGATATGCTTCCTGATGCAAACGGTGAGGCGGTTTCAATACCCGCAAGTGGGAATATTGTCAAATCAAGAAATTTTACAATTGACGCCAGTTGGAATGAGCAAAACTGTAAGATCGTTGCGTTTGTTCAGGGTTCAACAAGAGAGATCTATCAGGCAGCTGAGGTAGGTGTTACTGGCAAAATAAATATGGATTATTATGGTTTGACCTTCACAGAAACTTCAGGAAATGGTAACCGCATTGCCCAGCCTGGCGAGGCAATAAGGGCTTATATTCAGGGCAAGAATAACGGCAATGGCACATATACGGGAACAGCAAGTATTTCTGAGAGTGACCCATACATAACCATTACCTCAGCAACACCGCAGACCATCTCAATTGCCTCAGGTGAGGTTGATACAGTATTAGTTGTCAATTTTACCATCAGTGCATCCTGTCCAACTCCTCGCACAGTGCAATTCAATTTGAACTTTGGCACACCTGGTGATACAAATACAATAAACTTCATTGTGACAAATCAACCAGGGTTTGTTGATAACATTGAATCGGGGCAGGGTTCCTGGACACATTCGGGTGGAAATGATAACTGGCATATCACAACTCACAAAAGCAATTCACCGACCCATTCATGGTATTCAGGCGTAGAGAATACCTGGCAATATACAAATTTGAATGATGCTTCGCTTGTTTCGCCGTATTTTGTGGTGACCCCGGATAGTTTGCTCCGATTCTATCATCAGTATGCCACAGAATTGAACTATGATTACTCATATTGTGAAATTGACAACAATTGTGGATGGTGGCGAATTTTGGGGATTTATAATGGAACCCAGAGTACCTGGACCCAGGTTAGTTATCCGCTCTCTGCATACTCTGGACAGACTGTGCGTCTGAGATTCAGATTTATCAGTGACCAGAGCGTGGTAGCAGAAGGATGGTATGTAGATGATATTGCAGTGCCGGTGCTTGTTGGAATTGATGAATATGCTTCTGATAAATCATCTGCCGGATTTTCAGTTTTACCAAATCCATTTAAGGAAAATGTTATGATAAAATGGCAGAACACAAAAACAGACTTCAGTTCTCAGAAATCAGAAATCAAATTAAGAATCTACGATGCGACAGGAAGGCTGGTCAGGGATTTTTCACGGTTAACAGCAATGGATGAACGATCAATGGTTGTTTGGTTTGGTGAAGATGATAAAGGTTACAAACTACCGGCTGGTGTCTACTTTGTAAAATTTTCTGCGGGAGACCAGA
Organism: bacterium; assembly: GCA_049700315.1. Taxonomy (GTDB): domain Bacteria; phylum Hydrothermota; class Tepidihabitantia; order SM23-42; family JAOAFX01; genus JAOAFX01. The sequence continues at coordinate 30,456 of JBNAVN010000001.1, read as the reverse complement.
ATCTTATCCAGAAAATAATAATGCTTGAATGATTACAGGATTTTCTTCAAAAAGGGGCTGTTTTACAGCCCCTTTTTGTTTTGCACAAACCGAGTGATTTTTTATACGATTGTACTATCTTTCTAACCAGGTCATTGACTTGGTGCGGTATTTAGATATAATCAATAGAACAAAAGGGGGTGATTCTGATGCCGAAAGGATTGTTATCCTTTATCAAGTGCGCGGGTTGAGCAAGCAAGATTTCTAAGGCGCAGTTAGCGCAGGCGCTTTCAAATCTGCCGGCGATTACGGATTCTAATCTGCTTGTGGGATTGAATACTGCGGATGATGCAGGTGTATATCAGATAAATGACAATTTAGCACTTGTTTATACAGTTGACCTGCTCGCACCGGTTGTTGATGACCCTTATCTATTTGGAATGATTGCAGCAACAAACTGTATATCTGATGTCTATGCAATGGGTGGTGAGCCAAAACTTGCATTGAATGTGGTTGGTTTCCCTGGGGCGGGAGATCCTAAGATACTCGGTGAAATATTGAAAGGTGGACAGGCAAAGGCACAGGAGGCAGGTGTCACTATTTGCGGTGGCCATACATTTAATTCTGAAGGGATAATGTATGGACTTTCGGTCATCGGCTATATCCATCCCCAGAAGATAGTTACAAATGCGAATGCAAAATTAGGTGATGTAATAATTCTCACCAAACCAATCGGAGTCGGCACAATTATTCAGGCTACCCTTCTTGACAAAGCAGAAGGAATAGATTTGAAACCGGTATTTGAGGGAATGACTACTCTGAATAGAAATGCATCCAGGATAATGCAGGAAATCGGAGTTGATGCAGCAACTGATATAACTGGTTACGGGCTTGCCGGACATTTGATAGAAATGGCTGAAGCAAGCAATGTGGGAATTGAACTGTGGGCATCCAAAATTCCAGTCTATCCAGGGGCTATTGAAATTGTAAGAAATGGCATTGTTGAACCGGGTATTGCAATGAATACAAAGTCTTTTTCAGAACGAGTCCAAAAAGAAGGTATAACCCCTGAAATTGGAAATTTGATATTTGGTTCTGAGACTTCAGGTGGTTTAGCAATTGTTCTATCTGAAGACAAAGTAAATTTATTTTTGGAAAAATATCAGAGGTCAGTTAGATTGATTGGCAAAATAATTAGGGAACATCCGGGTAAACTCAAAATTCTTCCATAACACAATTCTACATCAAACTTCGCAGTTCAAATCTGATAGTCTTTCCAGTACAATTCAACTCCTTTCTTTATCAGCAGAACTCTTCATCAGCAAAAAGCATCATTGACTAACTTACAAAAATAGATATACTTTAAGTAATGTTTTATGGCTTTATGGGTTGTGAATATATGTGTGATAAAAGACTAATAATTCCTGGAAGGTCGTATTGCGGTTATCGGTTGCAACCGGCCAAATGCTTTTCGCAACTGTTAAACAATCTGTTAGCCCCTGTAGCTCAGCAGGATAGAGCAGCGGTTTCCTAAACCGCAGGCCACCCGTTCAAATCGGGTCAGGGGTATTGTTATATGGTTTATGGGTTGGGAAGACACCCATAAATAAAAGGAGCAATATGAGAGATATGAAACGAGGTGTGAAAACTGAAGATTCATTCCAGCGGACAATGGAGAAAGTTATCAAATTTATTGTCCAGCATCGGGAAACAGCAATATGGATAGGTGTTGGTATCGTTGTTGCGGTTTTTGCAATTGCCTATCTGGCTTTTCCTAAAGAGACTGTAAATCCTGAGGCAGAAATGACATATACACAGGCGATAAATCTGGTAAATATGGGAAGGCTCCAGGAAGCAGAAAACTATTTTCTACAATTGGCAGAAAAATATGGTAATTCCAGACCTGGGAGACTTGCCAATTATTACCTTGGAGTATTAAACTATCACACTGCTCGATTCAATGAAGCAATTGATTATTTTGATAAATTTCTTTCAAAGGAAAAAAAAGACCCATTGTTAACACCTTCAGCGCAATTTGGTGCAGGATGTGCAGCAGAAGGCTTAAAAGATTATGAACGTGCCTTGCAATATTATGAACGGGTTGCCAGGAACAGAGATTCACATTTCTACTTTTTGGGGATGCTTGCCTGGGCAAGGGTGAACGGAATTTTAGGTAATACAGATAAGGCACAGGAAATCCTGAAAAAACTTGTGGAACAAAATCCACCTCAGGATATCCTTAGTGATGCAAAATTTTATATGGGATATTTCAATAAATGATGTCCATCAAACTTCTTAAGGATGGTTTTAGGTATTCAGGTGTTTAGGATTTCAGACATTTTTTAGTTATGAATAATTTTTCAGTTGCATTCTTGTGGCATTTTCACCAACCGATTTATTCAACACCAGATGATAAAATTCTTCCGATGCCCTGGGTAAGATTGCATGCTGTAAAGGATTATCTTGATATGCTAAAAAATCTCCAGCAATTTCCTGAAATTCATGCGACTTTTAACTTCACTCCATCTCTGCTTATTCAAATCCAGGATTATAAAGAAAATGGTTTTACTGATCGTCAGTTTGTTCTATTTAAAAAGCGTGCAGAAGATTTGACCATTGAAGAAAAGATTGAAATTCTCAAAGACTTTTTTCTTGCTAACTGGGAAGAAATGGTTGAGTCCTATCCAAGGTATTTTTCGTTGTTGATGAAAAGGGGGAAAAAATTAGTGCCAGAAGAACTTGCTAATGTAGCACAAAATTTTACTGTTGATGAATTCCGGGATTTACAGGTATGGGCAAATCTTGCCTGGATTGATCCTTTATTCAGGGACGAGATAAAAGAATTGTATCAACGGGGAAAGAATTTTCGTGAACAGGACAAAGAAATTATAATCAACTTGCAGAACAAAATTATTGCGAAGATATTTGACGAGTATAAGAATGCTGCACAATCAGGTCAGATTGAAATTACTACATCACCACTGGCTCACCCGATATTGCCTTTGCTAATAGATAGTAATTTAGCAAAGGTCTCTAATCCTAATCTTGACATTCCTTTTGAATTCAAGCATCCTGAAGACGCCAGAGAACAGATATTACAGGGTATTCAAGTTTTTGAGAAAATATTTGGTTTTAAACCCTGTGGCCTCTGGCCTTCTGAAGGCAGTGTGTGTCAGGAATTGATTCCAATATTATCTGAGCTTGGCATAGATTGGATTGCTACCGATGAAGAAATTCTTGCCCGTTCTATAAATGTATCATTTAAACGGGATGAAAACGGCATTCCCAATCATAGTCAACTGTTGTTCAAACCATGGAAATATGGCAATGTGAAGATTTTTTTCCGCGATCATCTATTATCTGATAGAATTGCCTTTGTTTATAATAGGTGGGAAACAAAAAAGGCAGTAGATGACTTTGTTGGTCGAATAAGACAAATTTCACATTCCCTATCTCCAGTTGATAGATTCATTATACCTGTAATTCTTGATGGAGAAAATGCCTGGGAATATTTCAAGAGTGATGGTAATGAATTCATTCAATTGCTTTACAAGACCTTATCCAGGGAGAAAATTTCTACAACTACATTTTCTTCATTCTTGAGGGAGAATGTAGTAACCAATGATCTAAAAAATATTTTTCCGGGTTCCTGGATCGGTGCAAATTTCAATATATGGATTGGTAGGCCTGAAGACCACAAAGGCTGGTTGATCGTGAAAAATTTAAGAGATAGGCTTGTTGAAATGAAAGTGACAGACAAAGAACTATGGAAGCGCCTATATTTTCTTGAAGGGAGTGATTGGTTCTGGTGGTTTGGCGATGACTTTTTCTCGGTGACCACGGAAGTATTTGATGAGTTATTTAGAAAAAATGCACTATGGTTATACAAAAGGATTGGTTTGGAGCCACCTCATGAACTATTTGTTCCGATAAACCCGCATACAGAATTCTATGTAACTCAGCCGATTGACCAGATTTCACCGGTTATTGATGGTAGACTGACATTTTATTATGAATGGTATAATGCAGGATATCTGGATTTGAGAAGAATGGGTGGCACAATGCAGAGATTTGCTGGTCTATTTGCAATGGTCTATTATGGGTTTGACAAGGACAACCTTTATATTCGTTTTGATGTTTTGAATCAGGATATAAAGCAGTATGAATACGAGATAGATTTTGAGAAGCCTGCGGGTTTGCGATTCATATTTGGGCACGCACAGCATGTTGTCTATGAAATATCTGAAATTGGTGAAGTTGCAATACCATTGTCACAATTGAAGTTAAGTGGTGAAGATTATCTGGAATTTGTTATTAAAGCAAGAGAAAAAGGTATTGAAGTTGATCGCACACCACTTTTGAAGGTGGCGATCACACAGAAAGATATTATACTAAAAAACTGGACAGTGTGAAGCATAATGTGATAAAAAATTTTTTGCAGGTTGAAAGAATATGAAGTCATCGGAATGATACAATTCAAATGTTCAAATGAGGGAAAATTTGCGCCACTTGCGACCCGAAGATTCAAACAGTCAATTCGTGAAGACCAGGGTATGGTCAGAATTGTGGTTCTGGGTACAGAAAAAGAGGTTTTAAAAACAATTGGTCGCAGTAAACTTGATCGGGAATCTTTTCAGTGAAAGAAAGTTTTTTTCATTTAACGCAGAAGATCCTGACCGGGCATATGGTGAATTAATTGATGTGCTTGTAGATTATCTCTCAACCGACTTCAGAACAAGGTGGGTAAGACAATAGATCTCTCAAGCGGTTACCGGTTACGAAATGCGTTATGGTTTGGTTTATTGGTCCTGCGAGACGACTGACGACCGACTATCAACGAAAGGCTTTTCAAAACCGTCTGACAATTGACCAAAGAACATACCAACCTCCATGTCCATCAACCATAAACCTTTCCAGCATCCAAACCCATTAACCACAGACCATCTGTTACGGTGGTTTTCCTGATGTGAAATTTTTTCTGGGAGTGCCGAGTTGAGGATTAGGGGATGATGCGGGAGAGTGGGTTAACGAGGGGGATTAGAGGTCTCCAAAAAGTATTGTTTTGTTCAAACTTTTTGGAGATAAGGGGGAATCGTTCCCTTTAGCGTTTGGTAGTTTGGTGGTTTTCCTGATGTGAAATTTTTTCTGGGAGTGCCGAGTTGAGGATTAGGGGATGATGCGGGAGAGTGGGTTAACGAGGGGGATTAGAGGTCTCCAAAAAGTATTGTTTTGTTCAAACTTTTTGGAGATAAGGGGGAATCGTTCCCCTTATGCCGAGAGGGGGAGTCGAACCCCCACGCGCCTTTCAGCACTGCGGATTTTGAGTCCGCCGCGTCTCCCAGTTCCGCCATCTCGGCGTAATACCTCGTCTTTCCTCTCCATTGATGGAAGAGGATTAAGGTGAGGGTAGCGACAATAGTCTACAATATTGCTATTATATATAAACAATCCAAATTGTCAATTATCGTGATAATATTACTTTATCCAGCCCAGTTTTCTGTATTCATTATAGATCAGTCCCATCACCCTTCTGGGATTAGGAAATTCCCTGACCCATTTTATGCCCTGGTTTCGTTTCTTGTTGCGCAGGTCAGGGTTAGTTAGAAGAGAATACAAGACTTCTTCAAGAGTTTGTTTATTTGCGTTGACAAAAGGATGTGCTGGCAGTAGATATTCATATTCTTCTGGTATCTCGGTGATCGTCGGTATACCCAAACCAAGAAATTCAAGTCCACTTCTACCGTATGCAGTGCCTGCATAATTGCCAATCTGGTCAATTCCAATGTCGCAGGTTGCCTTTAGTTCCATACATTCTTTGTGTGAAACACCTTCTATCAACAAAAATTCAAATCTAATTTTCTTCTTTAATTTTTCTACAATTGTAACTATTTCTTCGGTTCCTTTTGCAGCGCGTCTGGTTGGTGAATGACCGACCTTTAGAATTTTGTTTTCTGCGTTCCGAGGTTTTATTTTTTCTGCTTCAAAAGGAATTGGGACGAATATCAATGAAGGATCTATTTTTGTATGATCCACCTCAGAGGTGAATTGCAATTGGGTATATTCTTTCAAATAGGGATTAAGTCCCCATTTGCGCAGGTCACTGCCAAAAAAATGGGCAACAATATGCTTGTTCTTTATTTTTTTTAAGATTCTATCGCCATAAATAAAAGGTATGCCACCATCAAAATGATAGATATCAAAAGAACCAAAGTCATACCGGTCCCAGAATTTACGCAGTCTGTATAGCCAGAGCAGGTCTCGTGACCTGAAGAAAATTTTTTCCAGAAAATCTTGTCCTTTGATTTTCAATCCTAATTCAGAGGGAAGAACATTGACATTGCTTCTGTTGAAAATCTTGCGAAATAGATTCAGGGAGTCTGAATTCAGAAGTGGATAATTCAACAGAATGCCATCAGGAAATCCGAGTTTTGAGTGTGTCATTGTAACAAGCACACTCTCATCGTCAAATATCCTGTGATACCTGCTTAAAAGTCCTGCAACATCCTGGAAGTTTTCAAAAGTCAGATGGAGAATTCTCATATATTGTTTGACTTGCGTACAAGTGTAGGTTCTAACATAGGCTTAAACTGAAGTTTCTCAACCGTGTTTTATTCTTAGTTTCAAAAGTTGAGAGAGTTTTTTGATTTTTTCCGGATTGGTGATTTTTGTGATACCTCTTTTAAATCCTTCCCAACCACTAAAACGATTTGAATAGATGCGCAGTGCGATTGCCTCCAGTTCATCATAACCCAATTGTGGCTGGATAAGAACAGGAATTTCCTTTGCCTGCATTATTAACTCATTGCGTGGTTCTTCATAAGGGTTTGACCATTGAAAATCTGGTGGTAATAGGTTGTTCTTTCTTGCATAATCTTCAAGATAGGTGCCAGGATAGATTCTAATGCCTGCGCCACTTGCTACAGTCGTAATTATTGACCGATTTTTCTCAATAAATTCAAATGTTTTTTCAACATCAGCCATTGTCTCGCTGATATGGCCAAATGAAAAAAATGCCTTCACTTTGAATCCTAACTGGTGGCAGATTTCAAGCAATTTTTGAGACTGTTCAACGGTAATGCCCTTGCGCATCAGATCAAGAACTTTTTGACTTGCTGATTCAATTCCGATATCAACATAATAACAACCCGCCCGGCGCATTTTTTCAAGCAATGGCTCATCTGCAGTGCCGACCCTGACCTCACATTCCCAGGGAAAGTGCAAATTGCGGGCAATAATTTCATCACACAAAGTCTCAATGTGCTCTCGGTCAAGCGTCAGGGCGCTGTCAAAAAATTTTATCGCCTGAAAATGATACTGTTCTAACAATTTTTCGATTTCATCAACGATATTTTTTGCTGAACGGACAGTCAACAGGTTATTAAACATTCTGCTTGCTGAGCAAAAAGAACACCGATACAGGCAGCCGCGTGAGGTGATAACTGAAATTCCTTTTTTCTTAACAAATTCCATCTTCATTTCATATTTCTTCATTTCCAGAAGGTGATAAGCAGGTTGTGGTAGGGAATCAAGATGCAATCGGCTACCTGGAGGGTTATTAATAATTGTATCATTCATTCTGAAACTTAATCCTCGGATCTTTTCAAATTTCTGGTCGGTATTAAATGTTTTTAACAATTCAAGCAGCACTTCTTCACCCTCACCTCTGACTACAAAATCTATTTCTGGTATATTGCGCAATGTTTCGTTTGCGGTAAATGTAGCATTAATGCCTCCGTATATTGTCACCATCTCTTTATTAAATGTTTTTGCCTGGCGTGCCAACTTGAATGATTCAAAGCGTGTATGGGTTGTACCTGAAATACCGAGGAATTTGGGTTGGTAAAAGGAAAGCCAGTGTTCCAATGGCTTTTTTTCTATCTCAAAGTCAATAATCTTCACGGAAAGTCCGTTTTCCTCAAGAAAACTTGCAAGTGAAGCCAAGCCCAGGGGTGGCATCTTTTCAAAAAAGCCGCCTTTTTCTGCAGGATTTACCAGGAGGATATCAATCATTTTGTTTGATCTATGAGGGTCTGAAGTCCGTTTCTCAGGGGTGTTTCCCTGTAACCCAGTTCTTCTTTTGCCTTTGTGCAATTACCGCAAAGTGTGATCTTTCCTGTGCTCACCTTTTTTGGCGTCTTGCCAGTAACGGACTCAATATCTTTGATTAATTGTGTCAGAAGAATTGCGGGACCACAGATATTATAGGTTGCATTTCCCGGCAGATCACGCAGATTAATCATTGGTTCAGTAATATCATCAACAAATGTAGGGCAGATTGAGGCATAATCAGTTTCAATGATGCCACTGGATTTGATTGTTTCAAAAAGATTGTGGATATAACCCTGTGGAAGGTTTCTACCATACGGAAAAAATACCCTTAGAATCTTAATCTCAAAAATTCTATTATAATAGCGGCAAAGGGTCTCTGCGTGAAATTTGGTTGTAGCATAAAAACTTCGGGGATTATATGGTGCATTCTCAATGACATTGTCTCCGTAGCCATACACTTCACCCGAAGATAACAAAACAAATTTGCTCGCACCGATCTTTTTTGCCCATTCCAATAATAATAAGGTTGTTGTCACATTTGTCATAAAGATTTTTGTAAATGAACCAGAATAACTTTCAAAAATATGGAATATATTTTTTACTTTTCTTGGTAATCCTTTTTCAATATTGAGTTCCTGGTCAAATTTAACAAAACCATATTTCAAGTTTATCTTGCCCAAGAAGGACATCGGAACTTCTTTGGGTGAGGGGAAAACAGTATATATGGTCTCTCCACGTTTAATAAGACTGGAAATCAGTTGTTCACCAATACCGGTATGGCTGGTAACAAGATTTTCAATCTCCATACTTAATTATATAAGAAAAACTCCTTAAGTCAACTCCTTATTAAATTGAACGCTCATTGCTTATTTTGGGTTGTCTGAATTGCTGCATCCCTGCATATCTCTTGTGTAAATAATCTGGATTCTCAAAGTATTTAATTATTGTTTCAACCACCTTTTCTATAAGTCTTTTGTTATTACGCATCACAAAGGAGGGGACAATTGTTTCTCCGAAATATAGATTCGTTAGATTATATTCCTTAATTCTGAGAAAACGTCGGAAGAAATAGTAATCAACAAACCCGGGTCTATTGAAAAAGATCTGGGGAATGTTCATTATTCCTGCTTCTAATGATGCGGTTCCTGAACAGGTGATTATCAGGTCGCAATTGACCATATGATGATACCGGTCTCTTGTTATCAGCCTGAGATCAATATCCTGAAATGACCTCGTAAAATCTGAAATTCCAATGGTCTTTTCTGAATGCAGAATAAGACAGAATTTAATATCCATAGAACGATGTTTGGCATTTTCCTTCAATCTCTTGATGACCTCCATTATTACGGGCAGGTTTTTCTTGATTTCACTTAACCTTGAACCCGGCATAAGCCCTATTCTCTTATCAAAATCAATCCTTTTGTACTTTTTCAATTCTTCAAATAGTGGGTTGTGCCAGTATGCAGTCTTGATGCCATAATGATTGTAGAATTGATATTCAAATGGAAAAACTGAAATAACCAGGTTCGTCCATTTCTTGATGAAATACTTTCTGATAGTACCCCAAGCCCATATCTGGGGAGGAAGTAGATATATTACTCTGGCACCCAATTTTTTTGCATAACGACTTAGCAATAGATTGAGTCCAGGATAGGCAACCGCAACAAATATCTCAGGTTTTATTGTGTAGATTTTCCTGCAGACTTTTCTATACATTTCATAATTTCTGAGAGATGAAGAAATTGCTGATGCAAAGCCGAGGGTTGTGAGATTTTCATAATCAAAGATTAGTTCAATACCTGCTTTTTTCAGATTTGGTCCTCCCACACCAGAAATTATACAGTTTTTCTCATTCAGTTGATGTTTAACAAAAAAGCTTGCGTATAAATCACCTGATGGTTCACAGGCACAGACAAAGACCGTGGACCTGGGAGGAATGGTAAATGATTTTGAAGGATTTGCTAACTCAATTTTTCCAATCTTTTCAATGCCTCTTCGGGTGTGATCTTGCCCTTTTCTAAGTCCTCAATTACTCTTTTCTTGGAATATTTAGGGAAAATTAGAATATTGATAATACCAAAGAAGATCAGAATTATGGGCCAGTCTCTTGACCAGGATAGAATCCTGAAATTGGCAAGCCAGAAAAAAATAGCCAGAAAGATGAAAAATATGGCGAGATTCATTGTTTAATAACTTCTTTTAATTTAGGCGGTAATAAATCGGGATCAAAACTCAGCTGTTTCAGTTCACGAATAAAAATATCTTCTTTGGTCGCATTGGATAGACTCTCATTGATAATAAAAAAAGACTTTTGTTTGAGACGACAGAATCCACCCTTGCCAAAGAATCGATCATATTTTACTATAATAGAAAGCTTCTGGCAGAGTTCTTCAAGCATTTCAATTAAAGTGGTTTTCTTCATTTACCACCTCCAAAAAATTTTGAGAAGAAGTTGGTTTTCTTTGGTTCTAATCGTTCAATGCCTTTTCTTGCCGCATGATTTTTGCCATCCCAATTCAATGCTTCATAAAAATACTTTAATGCCTGTTCCTTGTTACCAACATACTCATAGGCAAGTCCTAAATTAACATAAACAACAGGATTGAACATCAATTGCTTTATTGCACCCTGGAGTCTTTCAAATCCTTCTTTCTGATACTGCCTTGTGTACACAAGGGCAAGTCCTAAGTATGATAGATAAAGTGGTTGGGGGTCATAACGACAGGCAATGCGTAGAAGATTTACTGCACGCCAGGGGTCGTTGTGCTTTAAGAATTCAAGTGCCCTTGTAAAGGCATTCTTGGCTTGTGTCTCCTGGACCTGATCCTTTGGTTTAATTCCTTTTTCAAGTGAGTTGTCATATTCAGCCCTTAGTTTTTCATCCGAAAGCACGCGGTATGCAGCAGTTATCTTGGCAAAATGCTCATTTGCCTTTTGTTTCTCTTCTCCATCTGTAAATTTATCTGGATGGTACTGGCGGGCGAGTTTCATATATGCCATCTTTATTTCCGCCATAGTGGCAGTGCTACTTACTCCAAGTATACTATAATAGTTTTCCATTTCTATGACATAATATTATATTTAGGATATTCAGAATGTCAAGTACATACGTTGAGTTCCATTACTCAAAAGGTCAGGTGGTAGATAAACTCAGATCAAATTTCTATTTTCGTTATTGAAGTCAAATTCATAATTTTTTACAAAGACTTCTTCAAAATCATAAACTTCATTGAAATCCTCAAGTTTGTCTTCTTCGGTTTTGCTTAGAACATGCTCCTGAACCATGTTGAAGACAATATTACCAAAATCAACCGTTTTCTTGACACCCCAGTGTTCAAAAACCATCTTTGCCATTGTCCCATATTTTTTTATTGCCAATTCTTTGATGCCTTCAAGAAGTTGTTTACCAGTCACATGCTTTTCAACATTGAATTTCCCCCGCGCATAGTGCAATGCCTCCAGAACAAATATGTATGCCTCTAGCCTGTAGCGCGGGTCTTTTTGAAGCATTCTATCAAAAACCGGATCTTTGTACATCGTAGAAAAATCATATACAAAATCTTAAAAATGTCAAGAAGATTTCTCAATGATATGGGTTCTTGACTTGTTGTTTAATCTGGATATTATGTTTTACAATGAAGCCTTTAACCAGATTTTCTTGCGTATTTTTTGCTGTCTTGCTGATTATTCTGTGTAGTAATAAGACAAAGACTGAGGATAAGGTGGTAAAAAAAATAATGCCCCCACCATCAGGTATGGTATTGATCCCGGGGGGATATTTCACAATGGGTTCTGATTCAACTGGTGAAGGTCCAAAGCATAGAATCTGGATAGATACTTTCTATCTTGATAAATATGAAGTAACAAACCGTCAGTATCTTGAATTTGTAAAAGCAACAGGTCATCCAAAACCTGCATTTATCAAAGACTCTTGTTTGAATAATCCCAATCAACCAGTTGTTGGTGTTAGTTTTTTTGATGCGTTATGCTATGCTAAATGGGCAGGTAAAAGACTACCTACTGAGGCAGAATGGGAATACGCGGCAAGAGGCGGGCTTGTTGAGAAAGAATATCCCTGGGGTAATGAATCGCCATTGAGAAAATGTAACTATGCACCCGAAGGTAACTTTGAGGCAGATGGTTTCAGATATACAGCACCAGTGGGCAGATTCTCACCCAACAATTTTGGCTTGTATGATATGGCAGGCAATGTCTGGGAATGGTGTGCTGATTTTTATGATACTACCTTTTTTAAAGTAAGTCCGGAAAAAAATCCAACTGGTCCGGATTCAGGATATGTAAGGGTCTTAAAGGGAGGCTCCTGGTTGAGCATCAATCCAAGACATTTAAAATGCTCTTCAAGAATGGGATTAAAGCCATTTGTCCAGGACCGATATTATGGATTTCGTTGTGCAAAGGATGTTAAAAGGGAATAGATAGAAAAATACCTCTTGACTTCTACGAATTTCCGGGTAAAATTACGTGTAAAATGAAAATATTTCATGGATTTCTTATAATGATTGTATTGTGTTTCCCAAGTTTTCAATATTGCGCAGGAGAAGAAATAGGTGATATTAGTAATAAGGATACTACAAAATTGAATTTCTTTAATAAGGCAATTGATTTACAAAGAAGAATAACACCGATTGATAAAATGATTGATCTTGCGCCCGGTCTGTTTCCGCAACTTGCTGATCCTTCTATTATTCATTTTAATATTCAAAATCAGCCTTTGCCAGAAGAAAATTTAATGCCCGTAAAGGCAATAGGAGACAGAAAGGCAAGTATCAATGATAAGATTTCTTCCAGATTGATGACTTCAGATACTCTTATTAATGGACTGTTTCAACATATTGCCCTTGACAAGAAAATATACAAGCAGGGAGAAATTGCAACGCTGAATGTAACTACGGTTCTACCTATTATTAAGCCTGAAATAAGATTTTTGTATAAGACTTATAAACTGTATCCGGCAGGAAAAAACATTTACCGTACAGTTCTTGCAGTTCCAATGGATGCAGATACAGGCAGGTATTTTATGACTTTGAAATATGAAGAAAATGATATAAAAAAAAGTTTGAAAGTGCCGTTCAGGGTAATACCCGGTGATTTTGCAGAGCAGGATACAGCAGAACTTGATATCCATATCCTTACTGAAGAAACCCTGGAAATGATGAAATTTGAAGGTTGGAAGTATTTTGCCAAAGCCTATAGCAAATCTTTTGATACCCTTTTATGTGACGGTAATTTTACCTGGCCCTGTGCAGGTTCAATCACATCAATGTATGGAATGGCAAGGCGCTATAATAATGGTTTGGATAAGTGGTCGCATAAAGCAATTGATATTGCCAATGCAATTGGGACAGAGGTTGTTGCAGCCAACAATGGGATTGTAGTAATGGCTAAAGAACTTGAAGGACATGGAAATAGTGTCGTCATTGCCCATGGCCAGGGAATTCATACTGTTTATATCCATTTGAATAAAATAGATGTTGCTGAAGGAGATACAGTTGTGAAAGGGCAGGTTATTGGTGAAATGGGTAAGACCGGAATGTGCACGGGTTCAAATTTGCATTTTCAAATTATGGTGAATAGAATACCTACAGATCCAAGATGCTGGATCCCGGGTGCAGATAAATTGAAGAAAAATGATTATGTTAGATCAGAATTGGCAAAAGAATAAAAGGGTAGAAAGAAGTAAGAAACAAACATTATTCCTTTCTACCCTTTTTTGTTGCAGAATTAATTTCCCTTATCTGAGCAAGATTGCCTTCTCAACCTGTTTGAAGTCTCCGGATTCCAACCGCACAAAGTAAACACCAGCAGATAACCTGCGACCGGCATTATCTTTAGTATCCCAGACAATGCAGTCTGATTGTCTTATTCCGCGGTTTTGCGTGGTGGACTTGTAGTCCCATTGTCTCACTAACCTCCCTGAAACATCATAAATTGCAAGGCGAACCCCTGGTTCTTGAAGACCTTGTCCTGCACCATTAGTCTGGTATCGGGTATCAGGTATCTGGTATCTGATTTGTAGGTGGTTTCTGAATGGATTGGGACTGACCATCAACATTGGAGGATTTGTCTCTGAACCAGCGTCGGCAATACCAACATAACTCGTAAGGTTACCAACTTCCCAGTCTAACAATGCGGGGTTGTTAGGTGATTTTGTCATTCGGTAGAACAGTGCCTTGGGTCTAATCGTGTTATAGGTCACTGTATCTGTCATCAGGTTCATCTTGACTGTGTCTACTGCGAGGGTAGTAAATTTACCAACAGAATTGCCCGGGATTATTGAGTTTGGTACCAATTGCCAGATTGAGCCATTGTAATATTCAACCTGAATGCCGATGGAATCACCACTTGTTGCTTTGCGCCAAATTATATCACCCCAGCGTGGTCGTGCATAGGTTTTTGATAGATCAGAATACACAACCGGTGTTCCATATAAAACACCAGAGTTATTCTGGTATGTGTAGGAATACGAAACGATTACATTATCAGTGGCACATGCCCAGCCCCAGTGGGATGATGCTGTGCTATCGCTGTAAAACCATTCAAACTGTACTGAATCACATGGTAATTGAGCAGTAAGATCAATATTTGCAGTTCCGCTTACGCTTGTAGTATACTCTGCAATATTTGTCCAGTTGGTCCAGGCACCACCAGTCCGTTTGCGGAATTTCACACGTAGTTTTTCACCAGTTTGATACACCTGGAAGCCATAACCGTAACGGATACCAAGATTAGTTGCGGTTGGTGGAACACCCACTTTTGGTGATATCAGTTCTTCGTTATTATTTATCACACCGTTTCCCGCGTCGTCATCTGAATAATAGGCATAAGCAGTGCCATAATTTGGTGGTGTGTAAGAACCCAGATCAGAAGTTGTTCCTGTAGTCCACCTATAGCCATCATTATTGCCATCAACCCAGGTCCAGCCCGAAGGCATACCAGACTCAAAATTCGCGAAAAGTAAGGTGTCTTCAACATAGCCAACAGGTACCAATACCACGCTGTCGCCCTGAACCTGTGTACCAGTGAAAGTACAGGACAGGAACTGGGCATTGGTGGTCTGAAACCAGGAACAGGAATTTGCAGGTAAACTCAGACCGATTGTAAATGACCTTTTTGCAGTAGGCGCTGACCACATTCCACCAGTTGTTGTATCAGCGGCACGGACACGCCACCAATAGGTTACCCCGTTTGTGAGCGGGACAGATAGTGTGTAGCTTGCGATTGAACCACTTGCATATGTGCCTGTGGTAATGCTATCCTGAACAGTAAATGCAGTGTCAGTTGACCAGTAGATTCTGTATTTAACAGGGTCATTCTGGGGATCGGTTGTTGTGAGTTTGAAAATTGGATTGACACTTGGCAGTCTGGCATAATTGAATGGTGCTATTATTGTAGGTGTAAATGGTGCTCCAGGAAATGGTGTAGCATTTACTGCAGCCAAAGCATCAATTCTTCCTGCGCCAAAATCATTATCCTTTCCAGCAGTGCCCAGGTCAACTGCGGTCATTTGAAGAATGCTATCAATTTCAGCCCTGGTCAGATAGGGATTTTTCTGAAGCATTAATGCAACAGTTCCTGCAGTATGGGGTGTTGCCATTGATGTGCCATTCCAACCATCAAGATAACCATTGTTATTATTATAGGCGCAGGATTTGATATTTACACCTGGTGCTGAAACATCTGGCTTTGTCAATCCTGGTGGATATGGATAATCGTTGTATCCGGTAACTGTATCCCATCTCACAGGACCGTTTGATGAGAAAGATGCAATCGCATCATTGATGTCTGTCGCACCAATACTAACAACATTGGAAAGTGCTCCTGTAGCACCATTCTGGGGATGGCGCCAGGGTGAAGGAACACTTCCTGGACATCTTAAGGCATAAGGTGGCAGATCAACACCACGTTCGTTACCTGCAGCAACAATCATTATCACACCGCCGGCTCCAGTATTGTTGCAGGCAGTGCGCCAGGATGCAACACGGGGATACCAGACATAACGCCACCCAAGGGACATTGTTATCAAATCACCGCCATGGGTTGGTGATAAGGGCGGTGAGACCACAAATTGCATTGCCTGCCAGACCTGATTTTCCGCAATTGAATCCGCAACAGTTCTTACACGCAATGCCATAATCTGCGCATCTGGAGCAACACCACATTGAGAACCAGCAGTACCATCAGATGCTACACTTCCTGCAGTGTGGGTACCATGACCCTGGGCATCCATTGGATCATTGGTACCATTCTCAAAATTCCAGCCATGATTGGGATAATTAGGGTCAGTCCAGAGATGGTCGGCAAGGTCAACATGGTTATAGTTGCAACCTGTGTCAATATGTCCCACAACGATTCCTTGCCCTGTATAACCAAGCGCCCATACTGCAGGCGCGTTGATTTTGCTTACGCCCCAGGCAATTTCTCTTGTTTTTGAAATCTTGTCTGCAGGTGCAGGAAATTGCTCAGGTTTTTCAATTTGGATGGGTTTCAGGTCATAGTCAATATAGAAGATTTCGCGGTTGTTGTCAAGTTCAGCGATCACTTCTCTTGTTGCCTCGCAGTAGATTGCGTTGACAATCCAGATTGATGCAATATTTTTAACCTTATTCTTTTTTTCCATTCTTGCCAGATATTCAAGGACAGGCTTTTGATTTTGCAATGAATAGGTTCGCAGGATTTCAGCAACCATAGCCCTTCTTTCGGGCTTTGGCAAATGCTCAACTGCCCTTGTCAATTCATAATTGTCCATTTGCTTTTTGAACACTATATCAATCGGAATGAATTCCGATGAATTTGCCCGGGCCGAAACATTCTTTAAATCCGGGCTTATCAAAGCAAATACCGGTATCACCCAAATCAATAATGATACTATTAAGATTCTTTTCATTTTGTCTCCTTTCTTGTGCTTTATGAATCTATTAGACTTAAGTTATTCTGTTGTATGAAAATCACCCCCTTTCTCATAAATCAGTTAGAACATCTGTCAAAAAATATGAATCTATAATTGACACTATATTATAACAAAGTCTTTGTTTTTGTCAAGGGGGATGAGATTACTGCTGAATGATCTTTGTTGAAATAGAATCCCTATTTCGCAAATCAGGAAGATGTTAACTTGATTGTTGACTTCCATTTATTTTTATATATAATTTCCCTTTAAGAAAGGAGTTTAATGGATAAGGAAGGTAAGATTGATACCGTTATTGGCAGAAACACGGTTGTGAATGGAGATGTTAAGATTACTGGTTCAATAAAGATTGATGGAACTATTGAAGGCAATGTAGTGGTTAAGGATAATCTATATTGTGGAAATACTGGTTCTATTAAAGGTACTATTAATTGCAAATCTGCAGTTATTGGAGGCAAGATAGAAGGTAACATTCAGGCTGAAGAACTTCTTGAGTTCCAGAGTGGTGCCCAGATGTTTGGTGATATTATATGCAAGGGTCTGATTATCCAGTCCGGGGTATTTTTTGAGGGTAATTGCCAAATGGGACAGAAAGCAAAGGACAAAGACTAAATGTTTATCAAATTCTATGGGACGCGTGGTTCAATCCCTGTTTCAGGTAGTTCAACTATTCAATATGGAGGAAACACCACCTGTCTTTATGTTGAAACAATCTCCGGGGAATCCATTATTGTGGATGCAGGTAGTGGAATCAGGGAACTTGGTGCATATTTGATACAGAATAAGAAAAATGACCTCCATTTGATCTTTACCCATTATCACTGGGACCATATCCAGGGTTTCCCATTTTTTGGTCCAGCATATCTTCCTAATACTTCCATAAAAATCTATGGTCCTGAGAATGAGATAGGATCAAAAAAGGCACTTTCTTATCAGATGCATATTCCTTTTTTCCCAACAATAAAATTGACGGATCTACCAGCAAAATTTATCTTCAAAAATATCAAGAACAGATTTAAAATTGGTGATATGCTGATTCATATTATTCAGAACAACCACCCTAATTACACGCTTGGTTTGAAATTTGTTGAGAATAAGAAGACTGCTGTCTTTTTAACTGACAATGAACTTTGCGCACCAGATTCAACAACTCCTTACAAAAGATTTGTAAAGTTTGTCAATGGTGCAGATCTATTGATACATGATGCTCAATATGTTGATGAGAACTACAAGTCCAAAATTGGCTGGGGTCATTCTACCTATAACCAGGTAATGCAACTTGCAAAAGATGGCATGGTAAAAAAAGTGATATTCACGCACCATGACCCGTCAAGTAATGATGAGTTTATCAACAGAAACCTTCAGGAAATGCGTGCGAAATTCCCTGCCTATGAACTTGATGCTGCAAAAACCGGTACGGAAATCAATCTGTAGATTAAATCACAATTTATCAGTTTCTTTTTCTATTATCAGATATGAAGATCAATAATAATAAGAGAAGAAAAAGTAGAATTCACATGTTTAAGAATTTCAAGGAGGTGTTATGATTACAGACATTGGTTTTGCCGCAGGCAACATATGGAAAAAATTGAAAGATGAAGGGGAGATGGTTATCACAAGATTGCAGCGCAGGTGCGGTATGCCAATAAATATATTTTATATGGGGCTTGGCTGGCTTGCGCGTGAAGATAAGATCAGATTCAAGCGGGAAAAAAGAACCATTTATGTTTCTTTAAAGGAATGAAGATTAAGACTCTCATTGTTCGTGCTGCGGGAACAAATTGTGATGTTGAGACCGCCTACGCATTTGAACTCGCGGGTGCTGAACCAGAGCGTGTTTACATAGATGAAGTAAAGAACAAAAATCTGCTTGAGTATAAGATTCTTGTGTTGCCTGGTGGTTTTACCTATGGGGATGATATCAGCGCGGGAAAGATTCTTGCAAATGAAATCAAATACAAATTGCAGGATAAAATCTTAAGATTTGTTGAGAATGGTAATCTTATCTTGGGTATATGTAATGGTTTCCAGGTACTTGTGAAGGCGGGAATATTGCCTGGTTTTGATGGCTATTTTGCTGACCAGACCGTCAGTTTGATCACCAATGATTCAGAAAGGTTTGAAGACCGGTGGGTTGATTTAAAGGTATATCCTGAACGGTCGGTATTCACCAGAGGAATAAATAGAATAATCTCATTACCTGTTGCCCATGCCGAGGGCAAATTTGTGGTGAGAAACATACAGATATTGAAGAAATTAGAAAAACAGATTGTGTTCCAATATGTAGATGAAAAAGAAAAACTCGGTGGGTATCCATATAATCCAAATGGCTCAGTAATGAATATTGCAGGGATTGCAGACAAGACCGGTAGAATCCTCGGATTGATGCCTCATCCTGAAAGACATATCTCTTATCTGCAACATCCCCTGCACACAAGGAAAGAATTGGATAAAGAAGGCGATGGTTTTAAAATTTTTGAAAATGCTGTGAACTATTTTAAATGATTATGGAAGGGTATATAACTGAACATCCAATACTACAATTCAAAAGGGGCAGAAAGGTAAAATTCTATTTTGAAGACAAGGAATTTGAAGGTTATGAAGGACTTCCAATTGCGGCTGCACTCCATGCCGCAGGGATAAGGGTATTAAGGTTTTCAGAGAAATATAACAGACCAAGGGGATTCTTCTGTGCGGTTGGCAAATGTTCTTCCTGTCTTATGGAGGTTGATGGTAGACCCAATGTAATGGTTTGTATGGAACCATTGAGAAAAGGAATGGTTGTGAAAAGGCAAAAAGGAAAGGGAATATTGGATGGTTGATATTTGTATTGTAGGTGGTGGTCCTGCTGGGTTAAACGCAGGGATGGTTGCAAAGGAACTCGGTGCATCAGTATTGATCATAGACGACAATCCTGTACTTGGTGGGCAGTTAATAAAACAGACCCATAAATTTTTCGGTTCAAAAGAACATTATTGTGGTGTGAGGGGAATTGATATTGCAAAGATTCTGAGTGAGCGCGTTTACCAGTTGGGTATTGATGTGATGTTGAATGCCACGGTGATAGGATATTATGATGATGATTCAATAGGGGTTTTGAAGAATGATGAACTGATTCAAATAAAGGCAAAGAGTTATGTCTTTGCTACTGGTGCGAGTGAAAATATGCTTGCCTTTGAAAATGCAGATCTGCCAGGTGTTTATGGTGCAGGTGCGGTCCAGACAATGATGAATGTGTATGGCGTCATCCCTGGAAAAAGGGCACTTGTTATTGGTTCAGGCAATATCGGTTTGATTGTTCCATATCAATTGCTCCAGGCTGGTGTTGAGGTGGCAGCGATAATTGAGATTTTACCAAAAATCGGTGGGTATTATGTACATGCAGCAAAGATAAGAAGAGCAGGGGTGCCTATTTTATTGAACCATACAATCATTGAGGCGAGGGGAAAGGATTGTGTGGAATCTGCAGTGATAACCGAGGTCAATGATAAATTTGAGTGTATTATGGGAAAGGAAAAAATCATTGATTGTGATATGATTTTGATTGCGGTGGGATTGTCGCCACTGTGTGAACTTTTATATCAGGCAGGTTGTGAGATAAGATATGTTCCTGACCTTGGTGGAAATGTTCCTTATTATAACGAAGACCTTCAGACATCAAGACCCCATATATTTGTTGCTGGTGACCTTGCCTCAATTGAAGAGGCATCAACCGCCATGCTTGAAGGAAAGATTGCTGGTGCTTGTGCTTATGAATATCTATATGACAAAAATGATAGGGCAGAAGAAATTGTGCATAATGCAAAACAGGAACTCAGAATAATCCGCGAATCCCCATTTGAACAGCGGATTTTGGAAGGGCACAAAAGATTGTTCAGTTCTGTAAAAAGACAGTAATCTCTTTCCGAAAGATAGGATCATTCTATGCTTATGATTTTAACAGGTAATTGACAGGGTGTTTTTTTTGAGGTATAATAGGACATGGAAAATACAATGAACCGTAGAATCTACCTTGATTATGCGGCAACCACACCACTGCATCCGGATGTGCTTGAGGCAATGAAGCCATATTTTTTTGAGAAATTTGCTAATCCATCAAGTCTCCATACTTCCGGATTGGAGGCAAAGGATGCAATTGAAAAAGCGAGAAAAAAAATTGCTGATATGCTGGGAGCAAGTTCTGATGAGATTGTTTTTACTTCTGGTGGTAGTGAATCTGATAATATGGCAATAAAGGGTGTTGCCTATGCAATGGCAGAAAAAGGCAATCATATTATTACCGCAAAGACTGAACATCACGCAGTCCTTGAACCATTTATTTTTCTGCAAACCCAGGGCTTCAAGACCACATTCTTGCCAGTTGATAAATATGGAATGGTTAACCCGGACGATGTGAAAAAGGTAATTTCAGACAAAACAATTTTGGTTTCAATAATGCATGCCAATAATGAAATAGGCACGATTGAACCGATTGAAGAGATATCAAAGATTTGCAGGGAAAGGGGTGTATACTTGCATACCGATGCAGTCCAGTCATTTGGTGCTATTGATACAAATGTCAATAAACTTGGTGTTGATTTACTCTCAATATCTGCTCACAAATTCTATGGACCAAAGGGTGTGGGTGCTTTGTTTATAAGAAGAGGCACCAGGGTTGAATCCCTTCTTCATGGTGGTGCGCAGGAAATGGGAAAGAGGGCATCAACGCATAATGTGCCTGGCATCGTGGGTATGGCATATGCTGCCGAACTTGCGATAAGAGATATGGCAGAAAGGGTTGAACATTCAAGAAGGCTGAGGGATAAATTGACTAAATCATTGTTGAATAATGTGGATGATATAGTTTTGAATGGTCATCCTGAAAAAAGATTACCCAACAATTGTCATATCATTGTAAAGTATATAGAAGGTGAGGCATTGCTTATGCGCCTTGACCAGATAGGAATTGAGGTTGCTACAGGTTCTGCCTGCTCATCAGGCTCACTTGAGCCATCCCATGTGCTGACTGCAATTGGTGTGCCGATTGAGGACGCAAGGGGTTCAATCAGGATAACCACAGGTAGACTTACTACTGAAGAGGATATAGACTATGTGTGTGAACAATTCCCGAAAATTGTAAAAGAATTAAGGGCGATATCTCCAATCACAAAAAGATAGTATATTTGCCCAATAACCGGTCAGAAACACATGATAATTTCCTGTCAAAATGCCCATCACTCATTGTGAAGATAAGGTGATGATGAAGAAAAATGATGTAGGCAAACTCATCTTAACACAATGAAAATTCTTGTGGCATTGAGCGGTGGTGTTGATTCATCCACAGCAGCTGCAATATTGAAGAGGCAGGGCTATGAAGTTGCGGGTGCTACAATGTTGTTCAAGGGTGTAGAAAAGGAAGATATTGAGTATGCAAAAAGCGCGTGCGAGATCTTGAATATTAAATTCCATCTATTTGATTTCAGCGAATATTATCAAAACACAATCATTGAGAATTTCGTGAGGGAATATCAATCAGGAAGAACGCCCAATCCCTGTGTATTGTGCAACGAGATAATCAAGTTTGGTGTATTTCTGGAAAAAGCACTTGAAATGGGTTTTGATATGATTGCCACGGGTCATTATGCAAAGATTGAAGAAAAAGAAGGTATTTATCTGTTGAAGAAGGGTAAAGATAAGAATGAACAATCCTATTTTTTATACAGATTAAGTCAGAGACAGTTGTCAAAAATAATACTTGTACTTGGTGATTATACAAAGGAAGAAATAAGGAAATATGCAAAAGAATTAAAATTACCTACAGCCCACAGGAAAAAAAGTCAGGATGTCTGCTTCCTGCCGGATATGGATTATACTACATATTTGAAAAATATTGTTAAGGAACAACCGGGTCCAATTTTTAGCAAGAATGGAAGGAAAATTGGTATGCACAAAGGGATTTTTCATTTTACCTGGGGACAACGTAAGGGAATTGGTATCAGCGATGAAGAACCATATTATGTAATAAAGATTGACCCTTTAGATAATGCAATTTATGTGGGTAAAAAACAGGATGTATATAAGAAAAGTCTGATTGCCAATGACTTGAGTTTTATTTTCCCCTGTGATTTCAGCGATCCGATGAGTGTTTTGGCAAAGACAAGGTATGTTGCGCCACTGAGTCCGGCAGTAGTGTATTTAGAAGATAACAGAGCACGGGTATGCTTTGAAAAACCCCAATGGGCAATCACGCCCGGACAGTCAGTTGTGTTTTATGAGAATGACACAGTCCTGGGTGGAGGCATGATTAGTGAAGTCCTTGATTGACATTTTAGCCAGTTGGTAACAAGCCTTGTTTCAAACGATTAAGCATCTCCTTTGCCTTTTTGTGTTTTGGTTTTTCTTTTAGAACTCTCTTGTAACAATATTCTGCTTTATCAAATTTCTGCATAAAGTGATAAATGATACCGAGCTGAAAATATATCTCAGAGCGGTGGTAATCAGCAATTTTTAGCGCATTCAGATAAAGAATTTCTGCGGTTTGAAAATCCAATTTTAGTGAGGCATAGAATGCCATTCGTGTCAGGGTAATCGGAAAGGATTGCCTTTTATATAGACTTTCAAATAAAAGACTGAAACAGGACTTTGTTGGTGTGCGCAATATATTCCATATTTTCTGTTCATCCAGATTAGTATCAATACCTAATTGTTGAATAGTTGTAGAGAGAGAAATAGATTCTAATCTTTCAGTATATCCATTTCTTGCATATATTACAGAAGTTTCATCCCAATAGACAATCCTCCAATCAGGCAAATTTTCTAAATCAATGTCCCAGAAAAGTGCTTCAGGATAGGAATAATCAAATATGATTATTGAAGGCTGATATTTTTCAATCAGTTTGATTATGCCACCTGGTTGGTGGCTATTGTGGAATTCTGCGAATAATGCCTCTTTCATTACTTCAAGTCTTCCGTCAATATATACAGGCTCACGAACCGACCATATCAACCAGCTGCCGCGATTCATATCATTCAGTATCCTTCCTCTAAATTTGTTGGCGAGGAGAAATTCGCCTGCCTTTATTGGCTGAATATCAGGGTCAAATCCGATTCCAAAATTCCCACTGCCCCTGTTTGCATAGTAACCATTGTTTATGATGCGCAAAATAAATAACAATAAAAAGAGTGATATAATTGCTGCTCCTAAATTTTCTATCAATCTTGCAGTGCGGCAAAATTTCTCTATTTTAGGCAATAGATCGTTAATGGCAAGGGCGAGAATCTGTATTGCTATTATTATAAATAGGGGCAGATTGCGCACTGCGGCGCTTGATAGATAGCCAAAGGCAATAATGAGCAAATAGTCGTGGATTTTTCTCTGTTTTCTGGTTAAAATCAAAGATAGAACAGATAGTGTAAACAAGACAAAATAGATGAAAAGTGCATAATGCGATGTGAGCAAAAATCCTCGAGCAGAAAATGGTGAGGCAAATTCAGTTATTGAATCCTTGAATACACTTGAATTCTGTAGCCTTGTGAAGAGATAAAATGGAAATAGGATACCTTTAATGTGATATGGATTTAGAAATGATACAAGCAGAGAAACAGCAGTCCATATTAGTAATTTTCTAAATCTTGTTTTATGGTGGAAGAAAATACTGATAAGATAACAAAATATAATGCCCCATCCTAAGATGAACAGTCCGTGAAGATTTACCCAGAATAACTGAATCAAAGGGAGCAAAAAGAGATAATCTTTATTGTGAAAATAGAAAAGG
Organism: bacterium; assembly: GCA_049700315.1. Taxonomy (GTDB): domain Bacteria; phylum Hydrothermota; class Tepidihabitantia; order SM23-42; family JAOAFX01; genus JAOAFX01. The sequence goes on along the minus strand of JBNAVN010000001.1, from coordinate 5,748 downwards.
TCAAGGATAAAAAGCATCAGGACCATAAAAATATAGGTGAAGATCTCAGGTCTGACTCCAAATCTTATTTCAAAAGGAAAAATACTACTTAGAAGTAGAATACATACCAACCAGTTTGGAATTGAAGATTTGCGCAGGCGTAGATATATCAAAAAGAAAAACAGTAGGATCAAAATGCTATTCAGTATTGAAATTGCACCATCACCAAAGAACTTGAAAACAATGAATATAATAATCTGATAAAACCAGTATATTGCAATGTATTCGTTATCAGGTACAGTATAGGTAAACTGGTCATAGTGGTGAAATGATTTATTTGCAAGCATCCATTCTCCGCCTCTAAGATGGAATCCGATGTCTGTATCATAGATTTTCCGCAGGGATAAAAAAAATACAAGTGCAAAAATTAGCAACAAGACAATAGACCACAGGCTAAGATGTGTTTTCTGCATACCTAATTATATATATCTACCAGAGATTGTCAAAGTTTACTTTGCTCTCATTTCTCTCTGTGTCGTTATCACAGAACAGTAGAATTGATCTTTATCAGACTGTGATGATAAATCTCTTGCACTACCCTATTTGTAATCTTTTAACATCTATATATGACGATATTTACATATGCACAATTGTGCAATTATGAATACCGTATATAAAGATAGTTGCCGTGAAAGTAAGATTAAGATAGTGTTTGATATTGTTCTTGACTTCAGTTTTATGGTAGTTATACTCATTCTACATGCTGAGATATCTGATTTTTTTCTTTTTCTCTGGTATTTCTTCGTTGATTTATGAGGTAGTTTGGGCGAAATTGCTTTTGCTCGCATTTGGTTCAACCACAATTGCAAATACAATGGTTATCTCCGCATTTATGCTTGGATTGGGCTTTGGTGGAATATATTTTGGCTCCTATGTTGATAAGATAAGGAATCCAAACAGGCTATTCTCTTCTTTACAATTTGGTATTGGTGTTTTCTCCTTTTTGTTGTTAATTTCTATTCCCAGATTACCGAATTTATACAAAATCATTATCAATAATTTACACCTGAGTCAATCAGGCTCATCATTTTTTGTATTTTTCATTGCATTTTTCATTTTATTTATTCCTGCCTTTTTAATGGGCGGAACATTCCCTGTGATGACGAAGATCTATTTACGGGATGAGAACAGAATCAAAAAGGGGATTGGAATATTATATGGATTGAACACATTTGGTGGTGTGATTGGTGGATTATTAGCGGGTTTCTTTTTGATTAGAAACTTAGGGCTTTCATTCACTCAGTTAATTGCTATTTTCATAAATCTAAGCATTGGTGTCATTATGTTAATAACCGTCTGGCAAAGATCGGTTGAATATGTGGAGCCTGAATATGAATCAAAAAGTCCTAAGGCTGAAAAGTTGAATAATCTGAAAAAATATCTTCCGCTGGTGGCTGGATTGACAGGCTTTGCAAGTCTTACCTGTGAGATCTTCTGGATTCGTGCACTTGCAATCTTTGTAACAAATTCAAGCTATACATTCACAATTATTCTGATTGTGTTTCTAACGGGTATTGTTATGGGCAGTTTTATTTTTGCGAAAATTTCAAAGAGAGCAGATCTTTATGAAACCTTTGCGCTGGTTCAGACCATAACGGGTTTATTTATTGTAATGGGCTGTTTGTCCTTGAACAAATTGCCGAATCTGTTATTTGCAATCCGGGGAATTCTTGAAATTCCCATTTTCAAAATGTTTTTGCCAGCACTTATTCTTTCTATTGTTGTTGTCTTTGTTCCTACGGTTTTTATGGGCATAAGCTTTCCTTTGCTCTGCTCTTTATACAGCACAGAAAAGAAATCACTGGGGCATAAAGTTGGAAGGATTTATTTTGTCAACACCTTGGGCAGTGCACTTGGTTCCTTGTTTGCCGGTCTATTTTTGATACAATTACTTGGTGTGATAACAGGCTTGATTTCTATTGCTTTTATCAATCTTGTTATGGGTGCTTTGTTAACAGCATTTTTAAGAAGGAAGTTTCTCAATATTGCCCTTCTTGTTTGTGCAGTTATTATTTCCATTTATGCGAGCCAGAATAGACTTATTCTGCCACCCTCCATGTACATTACCGCAGACAGACAGGACCGTGTTCTGTATTATGAAGAAACAAGGGATGGCACTATTATTGTGAGTGAAGACCGTATTACAGGAGTAAAATCCTGCTATGTGAATAATAATGCGGTTATTGGCACAACCTATGATGCGCTCAAGGTTGTAAAAATGCTGGGAAATCTACCCTTTGTATTCAACCCCGGTGCAAAAGAAGCGTTGATCATTGGCTTTGGAGTCGGTATTACAACTTCAGCAATTGCCCGATACAATATCCAGAAGATTGATTGTGTTGAACTTTGTCCTGGGTTGCGTAAAACTGCAAAATACTTTGTGAATTTCAATAATTATATCTTCATTAATCCAGTGGTCAATTTCGTTCCGAATGACGGAAGGAATTTCCTGCTCTTAAGCAATAGAAAGTATGATATTATTTCCTGTGACCCGACTCATCCGATATTGGGAAGTGGGAATCTCTACACAAGGGAATATTTTATACTATGTAAGGAACATTTGTCTGAGAAAGGTGTGTGCTGTCAGTATTTACCTTTTCATAAATTGAGTCCTGATGAATTCAGGTCATTGATAAAAACTTTCACTGATGTTTTCCCGCATACTTCAGTCTGGCTTGGCTATTCGCATGGCGTTCTTGTGGGAACCAACCAACCGCAGATAATAAATTTTGAAATCTTGAAAAATCTGAGAGATGAAATGCTTGGTGATCCATACTTGCTTGCCGTGTCTTACATCCTTGATAAAAATGCAATGAAAAACTTTAGTGCTGGAGCAAGGACAAATACTGATAACCAGCCAATATTAGAATTTTTTACACCCTTGAGTTTAAGCAAAGAGAACTGGGAGTTGAATATGAATTCAGTATTTAAGCAAAGGGTAGATCTGAGCAAGGTAATAAGAGATATTGAAGATTTGGAGAAATTGGAAAGATATCTATTAGGTCAGAAATATTTTATTGATGGCCTTACATATCAAAATAGAGGAGACCAGCAGGGAATGATACAGGCATTCAGAAAGGCATTGGAAATAAATCCGGAAAATGAAGAAATAAAATTATTCCTTCAATCCTGGTAGTTTTGTCTTGATTTTCACGATTTTTTGAATATAATACCTAATGAAGATAATAAGAACTATATTAATCATACTGGCTGCATTGATCGCAGTTTTCATTTTACCCGGCAAATAAAGACCTGGCTGGATAGCAGATTAAAGTGAATTTATGTCGGGAATTATTTTCTTCAAAACCAGAAATTTAAATAGTATTAGAGTTTTTTATACACAAATGGTAGAGATGGATATATGGTTAGAGCAGTCAGATTGTGTGATACTCAAACACGGCAATCTATTGCTTGGATTCTGCCAGCGTGAGGAAGTTGATACTCAGGGAATAATTACATTTTTTTATGAAAATACGGATCAGGTATATAATATGTATAAAAAATTCCGCCTTGAGGCTTTGGCTGAGCCAGTAGTAAATGAAAAATATAATATCTACCATTTTTTTGTTAAAGACCCAGAGGGCAGATTGGTTGAATTCCAGACCTTTTTGAATCCAGTAAAAATTTAGTCGTTTATTTGATTAGAACAATTTTTTTGTTAAATATCTCTTCCGGGGTTCTTATCCTCAGGAAATAAATACCATTCTTCAGGGTTTTGCTAAGATAGAAAGTCTCATTCCTGTTATGTAGTATTTTGGTAAAAACTCTTGTTCCTGTAGCATCATAGATATCTAACTTACTATTATTATGAAACAAGTTGATTCTTATCATCCCTCTGCAGGGATTTGGTGAGATAGTAATATCATCATGAACGAAACCCTTAGGATTTTCTTCTATTTTGAGTGCTGACCGTAGTGTTCGCCAGAGATTCAACCTTCCCCAGCCATAGGTGTTATTAGGATAGCCGCCATAATAAACTGTATCTGCATTGTCAAGGAAAAGATTGTATAATTCGGTTACGGTAAGGGCGGGATTTGCCTGACATAATATTGCAGCGCCACCTGCAGCATGTGGATTTGTCCAGGAAGTTCCACTCATAATTGCATAACTGCCATTGTTATAACTTGATCTGATATTCACCCCTGGTGCTACAATATCAGGTTTAGTCAGATTCCAATCCCGTCTGAACCAGTAAATTGTATCATTCCATGGTGGCTGATTCGGTGCAGGACCACGCGAAGAGAATGAAGCGATATTATCAAGTGAATCAGTTGCGCCCATTCCGAGAACCAATGGATAATTTCCTGGCGCACTACAAGTTCCAGAACCTGGTCCACCTGACCCAATTGACCACATGCCTAATATGCCGATTGATTTGTAGGTTAAACAAATATTCCAGAAGTGGAGGTCATAGGTATTGCCACCCCAGGAATTAGAGACCGCACGGATATCAACACCCGAATCAACCTTTAAATCTGCAATCCACTGCAAGCCAGCATCAAGCCAGGTATATTGACCAGCGCCATTCTGATCAAACACCTTAGAAGCAACCAGTTTTGCACCCGGTGCAACACCGATATCATCAACAAAAGGTCCGAATCCATCACCTCCACAAATAATACCAGCAGCAAATGTTCCATGACCGTTATCGTCGTACGGTTGTGGTTGGGCATTTACACAGTCCTTCCAGTATCCACTCCATTTGCCGGAAAGAGCAGGATGTGTGAAACTGCAGCCAGTATCAAGAATGCCAATAAATATGCTGTCTCCTGTATACCCTGCAATCCAGCAGGAATCAGCCTTAACCTTTCTTATATTCCACTCTGGCATTCTCATATCTGAAGTTTTTGTTTCTTCTGGTATCTGGATTGGTTTATTCAACAATATACATTTTAAATCACTCCTTTTTTGAGTAATTCTATCACATTCCTGGTTGCATTAAGATGGAGACCATTAAAAACCCAGAATTGTCTTATCTCATCTACTTCTTCAGGAATTTGCCTTAAATAATCCACAAGTTCTCTCTGGCTGTTCTGCGCAATCTCTCTGAAGATCTCAGCCTTTTGTTTTACGGGAAAATTCTCTAACGCTTCATAAGGATATTCAGCATTCATTACAATGATGACATTGATTCTTTCGTTTTCTCCAGCATTTTCTATTTGGAGTTTCAACTCTGGAGAGATCAAAACTGAAGATAAAAAGAGCAAAATCAAACCCGACATTCTAACCTCCTGTTTCTATTATAATAATAATCGCTTACTGGTATTTGTCAAGGGGTCATATATTTCCAACTTTTAACTTCTGAACCCGCATCTTCAGCCAGCTTTGAAAATCGTAATTCGTTATACGGTTGCGAAAAGCGTTTCGTCCATCGTTTAACGAAACCGTTTCGCATTTCGTAACCGAAAGACGCTCAATGTTTTTTACCCTCCATCTCCGTTCCCCCGAGGCACCGATACCCCCGTTCCTATCTTAATAGCACTACCTTCTCGTTGCTTCGCAACATTCAGATACAAACAGATAAAAAGAGGATGAACGCAGATAATCACTAACGCAATAAAATCGCTTTTTCTATCTGTCTGTAATCGCCTACCTCAAACCGTACAAAATACACTCCTGCAGGCAGTTTGCGACCCAGATCATCATCACCATGGCAAACAACCTGGTTAAATGGTTGAATTCCGCCATCCGCCAAGTTGCGTGGCGGAT